>JAESUE010000179.1 GCA_016763235.1 Pseudomonadales bacterium | reverse complement strand
GTGGACCCCTTGCTTTAACTGAGTTGTTGGTACTCTTCAGTTTGGCTCATCGAAGCCGTTTAGGTAAGTGGGTCCATACCATTAACCTACATTGTGCGTGCTCGATTATTGGTATAAGTAGGGTCAGGCCTTACATTTTGCAAGTGGTATAAGGAATCGAATGGGTCAAGGAGCCAAAATGGTCAACAAAGGGGTCAAGACAGTTGTCTTATGATAGATAGGTATGCGCAGAGTGCTTGAGGGCGCGGCATTACGTTTTGTATTATTAGCGATTCCCGTTATTCTTGAGGCCTACAATTACCCAGATAAGGCAGTCTAATCTAGCCACAAAAGTTATCATGTTGTGCAACGCTTATTTCGAAACTGTTGGGTTTCACTTCGTTCTACCCATATATGGACCCACTTAGTTTTGCTATAACAATTTGACATCTGGTTCGACGAATTAAGCTGCATCCATATATCCGGCTTTATTATTGAGAACTCGTTGTCTCATAGCCCTGATGGTATTTGCTCTCTGATAATCTAACCAACCTATCGGCATCTAAGTGCCCTTGGGTAGCAAAGGGTTTATCAAAGGCGGCCTGACCGCTCGCCATCTGTCATTTTGTTTTCGCAAACTCGTTGCGGGTGTTTTTCTTTTTCCCTAATTAACCTGTTTTGATCTTATCAAATCTTAATGTAGCATTGTCCCTTAATTTTGGATCTCATGTGCTTTCATTTTTTCAGGCTGCGATTTTATAGTCTTCGCCTTTGGATAATACTGCCCAGACCTGCCGAGCCGCTTTATTGGCTTGCGCTACGGCTGCCTTGTTGTGCCCTCGGCGCTCTTCCAGTTGATTTATCCATTGACTCTGCGCGTCCGTTTTCTTGCCTGCAACTCTGACGACTGATCTTGCTCCGTGGATCAATAAGGTTCTTATATAGGTATCACCACGCTTGCTAATACCTTGCATGTGCGTTTTCCCTCCACTGGAGTGCTGTCTTGGCACTAATCCAAAATAAGCAGATAACTCCCTGCCATTTTTAAAGCAACTTACATTTCCAATCATTGCTACTAACGCTGTTGCCGTAATCATACCTACACCGGGAATGGTTAATAAGCGCTGGCAATCCACACTGTTCTTGGCGATCAATTTAATCTCTTTGTCGTATTCTTTTATCTCGTCATCAAGCGTAATGAGCTTTTCATAAAGGTGATGAAAATTCTTTCTAGAAAAAGGACTGAGGCAATTATCTACATTCTCTAAAATATACGGCAGTTCTTGTCTTAGTGTATTGATCCCCAATTTGACCACGATGCCATATTCTGCCAATAAACCACGGATTTGATTGCTTAACGCAGTCCGGTTCTTCACGCCTCTTTGTCGTATTCGATGTAACATCAATATATCTTGCTGTTCGATACTTTTTACGGAAACAAAGCGCATTGAAGGCCTACCTACCGCCTCACAAATACCCTCGGCATCATTGGCATCCGTTTTATTGCCTTTAATGTAGGGCTTTACAAATTGCGGCGCCATTAGTTTAACTTCGTGCCCCAGCTTGATCAGCTCTCTTGCCCAATAGTGGGCACCGCCACAGGCTTCTATTCCAATGAGGCAAGGTTCTAAATTAGAAAAAAATTCCAACACTTTGTTTCGTCGTAATTTTTTTCTCGCTTTGACCTTTCCTGCGGCATCTACGCCATGAACTTGAAAAACAGACTTGGCAATATCAATTCCTACTCGTACAATCGTCATTGTGTGGACCCCTTGCTTTAACTGAGTTGTTGGTACTCTTCAGTTTGGCTCATCGAAGCCGTTTAGGTAAGTGGGTCCATACCATTAACCTACAGGGGCCGTATCCCGTGATTGATGTCGTATTTTGCCGGAAATCTGAACTTCGAAACTTGAGTAATAAACTATTGCAGCCAAAGTGGGTTTGAATAATTGCGTTCCCCCTTCCTGTTTAAGGTGTCTCCTTTTCCCCTAACCAATTATTAATATTCAATAACTCTTCATCGCTGAGAATCCCTGCTACTTGCTTCAATCTGAGCGAGTCAAGAATATAGTCAAAGCGCGCATTGGCATAATCACGCTTTGCTGAGTAAAGCGTATTCTGCGCGTTTAATACATCCAGTATGGTTCGGGTTCCGCTACTGTAACCGGCTTCAATGGCCGTCAGTGCGGCATCCATAGAACGGATACCCTGTTTTTGGGCGTGTACCCGTGAAATATCAGTGCTTACGAGGCGATAAAGGTTACGGGTATTTTGCAGAAGTTCGCGGTTTTTGAAATTAAACTCTTCGCTTGCCTGTAAATAAAGTTCTTTCGCTTGCCTGCGTGATGCGCTGATGGCACCGCCGCTATAGAGAGGGATTTCCAACTTTAAACTAATACTGGTGGAAGATAGCTCGCCTTCACTTGTTTGGATATAACGATCGGTGTCCCGATAGTTGCCCACCAAGTCAAGCGTAGGAAGGTGTGCCGATGTTTTAACTTGGTAGTTTCGTTGCGCGGCTTGTTTGGCATATCGTGCGGCCCTTAACACAGGGTTATAGGCGAGAGCAGTGTTTGTCCACTCCTTCATGCTTGCGGGTGAAGGAGCGTTTATAGGAATAATGGATTTTAGTGGCGTGACTCTACTCAGGGTAACACCGGTAAGTGTATGGAGGTTCTCTAGTGAAAAATCTAACTCTTGCTGGGCAATAATATGCTGAACCGTAATTAAATCGAAAGCCGCTTTTGCTTCTTGAACATCTGTATCCGCCGCGAGCCCCGCTTTAAATCGGTATTGGATTTGTTCCATCTGGCTTTTAATGGCTGATTTTTCTGCCTTGCGAAATGTGAGATTTTCTTCGGCCCTTAATACATCAAAATAAACGTCTGCTACGCGCAAATAAAAGGCCTGTTGTTCGTACTGAAACTCTGCATCAGCTTGTCTCTCCAGTGCTCGGCCTTTTTGGTAATCACGCCATTTATCTAATCTGAAAATTGGCTGAACAAGGGTGGCACCATAGGATGTTGAACTATAACTATCGTTTCCAAAGGTGTCTGAATCATAAGAATCCTGAGACGTTTGTGCATTTAATTTAACGGTGGGTTTTATTCCCGATGCACCGAGCGCTTTTGCTTCTTTGTTTGCATTGTACGCATGTACCTTTGAAGCCCACTGAAAGTCGTTTTTTAAGGCGTGTTGAAAAACAGAGGAAAGATCTTCTGAGTCGGTATTGGCATGACTTAACGCGCTATACATTAAAACAAATAGGAACAACTGAAGCATGGTGAAAAAAGAATGCATAGTATTAAACCAGAAGGTTTTTAATGGAAATAGGAAAAGGTTGTTCTAAGCATAGCACTCAGCGGGGAAGCAAGGAGGGCCTGTGGTTTATACGCTAGGGTATAGGCTAAAAGAGCGTCTTCTCATTGTTAGGCGGCCCACTGATGCGTAATACTTCTTTTACTCTGCTCGTTAGAGAAGAGCTATGGATATAAGAGATAATAGAAGGGTCGGCTTTTATTTTTTCGATGATCTCTGCGTCGCTATAGGCCTGTTCAGGTGGGTAGCCTTGGCCAGTGAAAATAATTCGCGCCCAGTAGGCTTTGTATTGTTGGGGGCTGCGACTTAACAACATAAGATTAAAGTGGTGAGTGATTTCGGTATTTTCATCTTGAATTAGGGGTGTTGCCGCAGTGCCATCGGGGAAGTTGTTCCTTTTCCCCATGAATAATTTCCGAATAATAGTGCTGCTGAATTTGTTGTTATTGGTGTTGCTGACAACGATGGATATGTCAGCAACAGTAGCTCCCGGCGCAATAAGTAAGCACAGGCCAAAAGCGAAAATGGGGCTTATAGCCAGTTTCGCAAAATGCCACCATATTTCTGAAAGGTGTTTCTGAGTGTAGAGAGTCATTAAAGGAATCCTTTGGATCAGAAAACCGAATCGATAGAAAATTTCACAATATTCACGTTTTCGTCGGTGGGGGGGTGTAGCGCACGAAAGTGCCCACCACTGCCTTCGAAATGGGTAATCTGGCTGAGTTCAATCTTGGTTGAAACAGCGGGTAAAATTTCATAACGTAAGCCCAGCGTATAAGTGGTTTGGTTTTGTACAAGGAAGCTATCCGCTATAGCGCCGACTATTTCTCCAGAAGGGATAAGAACGGCATTTCCCGAGTTTATGGTTCCGACTTTTCTGGCCCCTTGATCCTGCGTTGCCATTTTTGAAATGGTGAAATGAGGCATGATTTTACCGAAACGATACCCCGCCATCGCATAAGCACCATTAATGTCGGTAACCCAGCCTTCAACTTCGAGTTGTGCATATTCAGCCATTAGCAGCCACTTGCTGTTATCGTAGATGAATCCCGCGCTTAAATAGCTTACATCAGATTCTATTGCTAAAAAATTGAGAGTGTCTCCAGCAGTAATTGGCGTATTTGGAATAGCAGGAAGAGGGCCTAAAAATGACGGAAAGTCGCCAGTAACAGTGGTGTAACCGAGTCTGACTGTTGTGTATTCGTTGCGGGCTGTGATGCTGAGACTTATTAAGTCGTTAAGGGATAGATCGCCAACAACGGCATGTGTAAATGAATTATTTCCCCACATGCCTTGCAGAGTAGTGTCCCAGCTCCCCATCGGGATTTTATAAAGCATATTGATGCCATCGTAAGTGCTGTCACCGGTAATGCCATACACTTCGTCTGGAGCATGAACCCAAGGGTGGGCATAACCCACTTCGAAGTATTCGGAAAGCAGATAAAGCGGTGCCTTTTGACGGCCCAATCTGAATGTGAGTTGGTCTGATGCCTTCAGTGATACGTAAGCCCATTCGGCTTCTGTGCGCCACTCTTCTTCACCCCGAGAAACAAATTGGGCGGTCACTGTTGTTGTGGGGTTGGGGAAAAACGACATTTGTATTCCAAAATTCGAGAGCGCACCAAAATCATTTTTATCGGTAATACCACCCAAGTTTTCCGTTACAGAACCATCATCTGAGCGTGAATAAGCGGCACTTACAAAGCCATCGATTTTAACTTTTCGGTTTTTAGTATCGAGTTTTTTTTCCAGAGCCTTTATTCTGTATTCGAGGTGCTGCCAATTCTCCTCTGCATTTTGGTTTTCAGCATTGGTGGCTATTACCGGCGAAGAGGCTAGAATTGAAAAAATTGCACATTGCAGGCGTTGAATTTGCCGCATAGAGCTGTCCTTGGAATTCAGGCATGCTGCCCGCAGTCTATTTGTTATTGTGTGGGTATTTAAAATGTATAAATTGAAGGCGTAGTGCTGTGTAAGGTAGTGCCATGTAAATAGTGCCGTGTAAATATAGCACTACGGATATAATACGCGAGTTTTTATGCTAATGAGTTATCAGCACCGCTAAATACTTAACAGCCTGCAACTGTTCAGCCTGTGCTCAAACCTAAACAGCCGAATTTATTGCCTTAACGAACCCTTCATTGGAATAATAGCACTGGTGAGAAATATAGCCTCCCGTAGAATGTTCATTTTTTGTCTTATGTTGAAAGGGTTTTTTCTTTCGCAATTTGTTCTCGCGGATGAAATAGCGGGCACCACACAAAGAGCATCCGCTATTCTGCGGCAAATTGATGACCTCTGGCGTGGGAATTCTTCTCACAGTCAATTTTCGATGAAAATTAAAACGGCCCATTATACTCGCACTCTGGCGTTAGAGGGTTGGTCCTTGGGCACACAAAAAACTTTGGTGCGTATTCTTTCGCCCAAAAAAGAGCAAGGGGTCAGTAGTTTAAAATCGGGCAAACACCTTTATACCTACTTACCGCGTACGGATCGCACCATTCGTTTGACCTCCAGCATGATGATGGGCTCGTGGATGGGCAGCCACTTTACGAACGATGATCTTGTGCAGGAGTCTCGCCGTGAAGAAGACTACGATATTGATATTTCATTTGAAGGTGAGCGAGACGGCCAGGGTATTATCGAATTTACCTTGATGCCTAAAGAGGATGCCGCTGTGGTCTGGGGGAAAGTACAGTTGGTGGTGCTTGCTGAAAGCTTGTTGCCTGTGAAAGAAGTCTATTACGATGAGGACTTAAAACAGGCGCGCACCATGCTTTTTTCTGAGTTGAAAATACTGGGCGGGAAAATTAGGCCTGCAACAATGCGCGTCGTGCCGAGTGATAAACCTGAGGAATATACCGAAATAACCTACCAATTACTGGAGTTGGATATTCCCTTGGCCGATAGTTTTTTTTCCATTAATCAGCTCAAGCACCGATAACGTGAAAATCATACTGCTGGCACCTCGGAATCTTATACGCAGCTGGCAGCGCAGTTTAGTGACAACGCTGGCAATGGGTTTTGCCGGTGTCATTATGATTCTTTTTGGCAGCCTAATGGATGGAATGCTGCAAGCCAGTGAGCGCAGTGCCACCATGATGAATACGGGTGAACTGCAACTTCATGCGAAATCCTACCTTGATGATCCCGACCTCTATACCGTGATTACGAATGAAGCCGCGCTGTTAGAAAAGCTTTCCGCAGCCGGTGTTAGCGCCAGCCCTCGCCTGTTCTCTTTTGCGTTGGCGGCGGCAGGCACTAGTTCGGCAGGCGTACAGCTGCGTGGTATTACGCCATCCCTCGAGGCGCAGGTAACAGAAATTCATAAGCATCTTTCCCAAGGCCATTGGTTAGAGGAAGCCGATGCAAAGGGTGTGGTGCTGGGACGAAAACTTGCCCGCTCGTTGAATATTAATTTGGGGGATGAAGTAATTCTACTCGGCCAATCAAGCGACGGGGCTATGGCCAATGACATATTCCAAGTGCGGGGAATACTCAAAGCTGTGGGTGATAATATTGACCGTGCTGGTTTTTTTATGTTGTCTACGTCTTTCCGAGAACTGATGGTGGTGAATGAAGGCGTGCATGAGATCGCCATGAAGCGTAAAGACAGCTCGGAAACATTGGCAGCAACACAACAACGTGTGCAGGATATTGCCGTTTCTTATGAAGTGAAAGATTGGCGTAGTTTGATGCCGGTTATTGCGCGCGTTCTTGAGCTGGCAGATGCCCAAACCATGATTATGTTATCGATTACCTATGTGGCTGTGGGTATGGTTATTTTAAATGCCATGTTAATGAGTGTATTTGAACGAATTCGGGAGTTTGGCATTATGAAAGCGTTGGGGGTGAACCCATGGCAAATTGTGCAATTGATTTTTGCAGAGGCCATGTTGCAGGCTTTTGTGGCGAGCCTGTTTGCGCTTGTCGTGGGAGCTGGGCTGGCACTGCGTCTGCAAGAGCGGGGTATTGATTTCAGCAATATGCTTTCAGCGACTTCTTTTGCGGGCATTGCCTTGGAGCCAATTTGGTATGCGCGGGTTTCTTTCAATTCTCTGGTCTTGCCCATTGTGTTTTTATTTTTAATGACCCTGCTGGCCGTCATTTATCCCGCCATTAAGGCCGCCGTTATCAAACCGGTGGATGCGATTCATCATTACTAACGTCGGGGTAAGCGTGTGAATCTTGTTGGTTTAGCATGGCGAAATATCTGGCGAAGAAAACGCCGCACGGCCATTACTGCGGTCTCAATCGGTTTTGGGGTATTTTTAGCGGTAACATTCAGCGGCGTGGGTGATTACTCCTATACCAATATGATTAATGCCAGCGCTGACATGGGCTTGGGGCATATCACCATTGAAGCCTTGGATTACAACCAAAGCCCGGCCCCTGATAAGAATATTGATCAGGTGGCGACCATTCAGCAGAGCCTGCAACGCATACCCGGTGTTGAAAATAGCTACGCTCGCATCTTGGGGCAGGGCATGTTCGCCAGTGCCCATAAAAGTGTGGGCGGCGCATTTTTAGCGATTGATCCAAATTCAGAGACGAGCAAGCACAATCTCTTCCTGTGCTCTTTGGAAGAGGGTGCGTTGTTTGATGCAAATAGCCGTGGCGTGATTGTCGGGCGAGGTATGGCGAAAAAGCTTAAGCTGAGATTGGGCAAAAAACTGGTCTACACCACGACCGATAAAAACGGCGAAATCGTCAGTGAGATTGCCCGTGTCAGCGGAATTTTCTCCACCGGTGTAAAGGCAGTGGACGGCGCATTTGTTTTGCTACCGATTAACAGCGTTCGCCGTACCGTGGGTTACAGCAAAAACGAGGCCAGCTTGGTGGCGGTAATGATTAAAGATCAGCGTTACACCACACAGGTACTTGCATCGGTGCGTCAACAGCTGGCTCAAATTGATCCATCTAGCAAGCAAATTGAAATTCTTAGCTGGCGAGAAACCCAGTCAGAAGTAGCGGGGCTGATTAGTCTCGATCGCAGTAGTAATTATATTAGTCAGGTTCTTATTGGCTTACTCATCGCAGCAGGAATACTAAATACCTTGCTGATGAGCGTATTAGAACGCACGCGGGAATTTGGTGTGATGATGGCGCTGGGTATGGCGCCGCATACCTTGTTTTTTCTCGTCATTATTGAATCTGTTTGCTTGGCGTTTCTTGGTTTAGGTTTCGGCGTGTTATTGACGACACCTTGGTATTTTTATTTGAACCGCGTTGGCATCGATATGAGTGGAGCAATGGGGGGTGACTATACCGCCGGAGGTGTGCTGATTGACCCCGTGTTGAAACTTTATTTATACCCTGAAACCATTGCCGCTATTTTGTTCGCAGTATTTTTACTGACCCTGTTGTCGGGTTTGTATCCCGCGTGGAAAGCCGGTCGCACTCCCCCCGTTGAAAGTTTAAAGGCAATGTGAAATGTCCCCATCTGAGAAAGCGGTGATTGTCAGTGTCGAGAAAGTGAGTAAATGCTATCAACAGGGCAAGCTTGCAATAAATGCCATAAAGGATCTCTCGTTGGATATTCATCAAGGTGAATTTGCCGCCTTATGTGGCCCCTCTGGTTCGGGAAAAACCACGCTGCTGAATATGATTGGTGGGCTGGATTTACCACAGCGGGAATCATAAAGTTGGAATCACAAGATCTGGCGCAGCTCAGCCGCATGGCCTTATCGCGTTTGCGCCGAGATCGAATTGGCTTCGTTTTTCAGGCCTATAACCTGATACCGGTGATGACCGCTTACGAGAATGCCAAATTTGTTTTGGCTCTGCAAGGTGTGCCCAAGGCGCAACGCCAAGAGCGGGTGATGGCCATTCTCAAACAAGTGGGCTTAGAAGGGCTGGAGTCACGCAGGCCTAATGAAATGTCCGGCGGCCAGCAGCAGTGCGTGGCGATTGCGCGAGCCATCGTGACGCACCCAGCGG
>JAESUE010000178.1 GCA_016763235.1 Pseudomonadales bacterium | reverse complement strand
ATCTGGGCCTGGCAGATTCTGTTCTGGGCGCTTGGCGTCGGCATGATGTGGTTCCTCGCCGTCAAGATGGAAATGTCCACGCCGCCGGATAAGACAGTCGAAGCCCTGGTGGAAGACATCGGCGACGCGGCGATCGATGCGCCCACTACCTAGCCAATAGCGATCGCATCGCAAGGGGGAGGGTTTCGGCCCTTCCCCTTTTTTTTGCGCTAGTAATCTCCAGCCAAAATACTAAGTGAACATATGCCTGCAATAGCAGTGTGAATTATCACGCACCTCAGTGCTTGAATCTGCCGTCATAAGCGAGGGTTCTACCTGAATTATACTTTTGGAATCAGCAATACCTTGCCAATTTTAAGCTGATCCTTATAGATTTCGTTAACTGTCCTAATGCTTGCCATGCTTACACGGTATCGATTTGCGATTCCCGAAAGCGTATCTCCTCGGCTTACAACATGTTTAGCCAGTTTGTTTTTTAAACGTTTCTGCTCGCGCTTCATGGCGTAATAGGTGCCAGGGATGGGGTGATCATCAAAGTAGTGAGAAGTACCATTAACAATCGCCTTGGCAATCTTACGTTGATAGCCCTTATTGCGTAGTTTATTTTCCTCACCGGGGTTAGAAATAAAGCCAGTTTCAACCAAAATTGACAACATGTCGGGGTTTTTCAACACCACAAAACCAGCATGCTCCACATGCCTTTTATGTAAACGAGAAACGCCACCCATTTCCTTCAATACATTTTGTCCCACCCGATTGCTCTCCGCTAGAACGCCGTCCATCGCCACTATAAGAATCGTTTCACTGAGGCTTTTGCTGCCGTTCCCAATATTGTAACCACCAATAAAGTCGGCCTGGTTTTCTTTATTGGCCAAATATTTTGCTGTTGCGCTTGATGCACCATTTTGTGACAGCGTAAAAACAGACGCGCCATTTGCTTGTTTATTTTTGAAGGAATCAGCGTGAATGGAAATAAACACATCTGCATTATATTTTTTGCGCGCTATATCTCGCCGACTACCCAAGTGGATAAAGTAATCTCCACTTCTTACCAGTACAGGTTTTAAACCTTTTATCTTACTCATTTTCTTATGCACTTCACGGGCAATAGCCAAGACGATATCTTTTTCTTTTGTACCACGATGGCCTATAGCGCCAGGGTCCTTCCCCCCATGCCCGGCATCTATCGCCACAATAATATCTCTGCCTGCTTTATTGATCGGCCTTTTACTTATTATTGAATTTTTTCCAGGCCTAACAGATGCTGGCGAACGAGAGGCCACAGCTCTAATAGGCTTTGTTTGAAGGGGTTTCGGCCGCGTTATGGCCTTACCAGACCGCGCTTTGGTGTCACTGAACAGTTCCACCAATATTCTTTTCCCGTAGGGACCTTTTGCCTCAAGGGGTGTCACTTTCCAAGCAACTTTCTTTTTGAGATCAAAAACAAGTCGAGCAACCGCCTTTCGCGGAGAACCCGTACGAATTTTAGTCACATCCGTTCCCTTTAGATTAAGCGTAGGCAAGGGTTTACGAAATTGGGTATTGGATAAATCAAGCACCAGCCGATGAGGGTTTTCCAAAGCAAAATTCGACATTTTCATGTGATCGCTCACATCAAAAATAAATTGCTGTTTCCCATCTCCAGCCCAAACACGCGCACCCGTCACTTGTGTCCCAGCCTCGGCATATGAAAAACACAAGAACAGGGCCAACAAGGTCGGAACCAGTGTACGCAATGATTGATGTAATTTTTTTTGTGCTTTTAAGCGATAACCCACAATATCCTCATACAGAAGCTTTTAATTTCTGAAGTATTTCTGCTCCACGATTACTGGAGGCCGAAACCACCAGTTTGCGCCCATTTTCATGATAAAGCAGCGTAATATTCACATCACTGGCTGGCAGGTAGTCTGCCCCCTTTTCCGGCCACTCAACCAAACATATGTTGCTTGGCAAAAAATATCCATCGACTCCCAGATATTCCCACTCCTCTGGGTCTATCATTCGATAGAGGTCAAAATGGTAAACACTCACACTCTCAAGCTCATATGGTTCAATTATAGTATATGTTGGACTTTTTACGGCCCCTTGGTGACCATAAGCCCTTAATATCCCACGGCATAAGGTGGTTTCCCTGCACCTAGCTCACCGTGTAAATACACAACCCCACCATTTTTTAGAGCGCCTGCTATTTTTTCTCCCCACGATACTGTTTGAGAATCATCCGCCAGCATCGCCGAGATTTCGTTTATTTCCATCATTCGTAAGCCCCGTTGTTCGCTAACGAGGTACTCTGCATTAACTGACGAATACTTGGAATAAGGTCCGTAGCCAAGACTCCGCGTACACCACTCGCTTCTGCCAATCTATCTGCAGCGCCCGCGTGCAAGCTCGCCCCAAGCTGGGCCGCATAAAGTGCAGCGCAGCCCTGAGCCATCAGGCCACCAATAACACCACTCAATACATCCCCCATACCACCGCTTGCCATAGCCGGGCCACCCGCACTCAGCAAGGATATTTGTTGACCGTCACTAATGAGTGTTCCCGACCCTTTTAATACCACTGTGGCTCCAAAGGTTTTCGTCATAACACCTATAGCCTTGAAGCGATCTTTCTGGACCTCACCCGTAGAGCAATGCAATAAACGGCTTGCTTCCTTAGGATGCGGCGTTAATACACATGAAGAGTGTGCCTGCATAGATGAAGACTCACTGAACAAATTCTGGGCATCGGCGTCCACAACACAAGGCTTACCCGATTCCAGAGCAAGCGTTAAGGCCAAGATTGACCACTCAGACTCCCCCAAACCAGGACCAATCACCAATGCATTTGCACGAAGTATCAAACCTCGAAGATCTACTTCATACTTCGCGGAGGGGCACATAAGCTCCGGCTGGCTAGCCGCCTGTAGCGTTATATTTTCATTTGGACTGGCTATGCTCACTAAACCAGCACCTACTCGCGCAGCGGCTGTAGCAGCCATCACAGCAGCCCCACCCATACCCTCAGCACCACCAATAACGAGAACATGCCCGCAATCTCCCTTATGGGCAATAGCTGGGCGAAATGGTAAGCACTTCAAAAGTGTCACAAGATCCAAGCGCAAGGAAGATGGGGCTTGATGAAGATACACGTCTTGCGGCACGCCCAAATCATCAAACAACAACGTGCCAGTATAATTAGCAGCGCTGCCTGTCAGCAGGCCCTGCTTACAAGCAATAAAGGTGAGGGTTAATTGCGCCTTCACCACAACACCCTCAGCATAACCGGTATCCACACACAATCCCGATGGTGTATCCACCGCAAGCACATTAGCAGCGCATTGATTAATGGCATCAATCGCTTGCTTATAAAGCCCGCGAGGTGCGCCGCTAATGCCTGTGCCAAGCAATGCATCCACAACGATATCGCTGTTATCTAAGTGAGCCCGCTGAGCAGAGAGGTCATCGGAATTTAAGATGGTATCAATAGTAACGCCGAGACGATTCGCCCTTTGTTGGCAAAATGCAGCATCGCCACGCATTTGTTCTAACGCACCGAGTTGTAAAACGGTAACATCCACCCCTGCCAGCTTCGCCAACCCGGCGATAACGTAACCATCACCCCCGTTATTTCCATGACCACAAAATATTGTAATATGCTTCGCATTGGGCCAGCGTGCTTCAATCTGCCTAAAGCAGGCCATCCCAGCCCGCTCCATCAGCAGTAAACTAGAAACACCCAGTTCTTCGATCGCATAACGATCCAGCTCACGCGTTTGTTCCGCACGATAAAGATTTATAGGCAAGTGCGATCTATAATCGCTTTTAAATATCAAATGACCCACCCTAACGAGAATTTTTCACATTTTATGGATAAAACTTCCACCGAGCATTTTGCCTTACTTGCAAAGAATATAAAACAATGGGGCAATGATCTCGGTTTTCAGCAAATTGGCATTAGCGATATAAATATCGCACCTCACAATACACACCTGGAAAAATGGCTTAGCAATCAATTCCACGGTGAAATGACCTATATGGAGCGAAATTTAGACAAGCGTAACGCCCCCGAAGCACTAGAACCAAAAACATTCCGCATTATCACCGCCCGCATGGACTACCTTCCACCGGGCGTGGAACTAATCCCTCCCCTCGCCCAACCAGAAAAAGCCTACATTTCTCGTTATGCACTCGGGCGTGACTATCATAAGCTTATGCGTAAAAGACTGGCAACGTTAGCAAAAAAAATCGAAAAACAGGAAACCGGCCGCTTTTTCAGGGCATTTGTTGACAGCGCACCCGCATTAGAAAAAGCCTTCGCCGAAAAATCCGGCTTGGGATGGATTGGTAAAAACACCCTGCTCATAAACAAACAAGCGGGCTCCTGGTTCTTCCTTGGAGAAATTTACACCGACCTCCCTCTACCGATAGATACACCTGCAAAAGATCACTGTGGCAGCTGCAGTGCATGTATCGACATATGCCCAACTGATGCCATTATTGGCCCCAAACAACTGGATGCACGGCGTTGCATATCGTATTTAACCATAGAGTTAAGAACTGCGATTCCTGAACAATTACGGCCATTAATCGGTAATCGAATTTATGGTTGCGATGATTGCCAGACAGTTTGCCCCTGGAACCAATTTGCCCAATCCACCGATGAAAAAGACTTTCACCCACGCAATGATTTTGATGATGTTACGCTTTTAAGCCTTTTCCAGTGGAGCCACGATGATTTTATGAGCCGAACCGAAGGCAGCCCCATTCGGCGAATTGGCTACGCCTGCTGGCTAAGAAATATTGCCGTTGCCCTGGGAAATGCCCCCTGTAACGGAGCAATTAAATCAGCGCTCGAAAATAAGATAACAGAGAACCTTGAACTCAAAGACGAAGAGCAAGATATGGTTAAAGAACATATTAACTGGGCGCTCAATAGGCATTGAACCGAAGGGATTGTTTTTAAAAAATAGCAGATGACTAAACCCTTGAGAGTTCTCCTTTTTCAAAACAGGAATATTGTTACGGAAACATAGCGATACTTAAATTATTTATTTAAACAAAAAGAATCGCCATTTCTAAGGAAAACCCTTTTCTTTACTTTACCTCATTCTTTAATATTTTATTTTTTCCTTTATTCTTAATCCAAACACCATCTTCGCTAAATTTTCCCCAGCCCCATTTTAGCCAGCTAATTAGGGAAAGTGAAAGCCAAATTGACCAAGCAAGAATTAATAAACGGTAGGTCAGCATGGGAACAGATATAACACTTACCGAAGGCAGCATTTCTCCGCTTACATCTTGGTACCAGCTTAGGTAAAAATCACTGGAGCCATTCCCCATTACCTGCATATTCGGCACTTCGAAAACAAGGCCTAGGCTAACACTTGCCAGCAAACTTAGAAGCATTGCCAGCGTATTTAAGCCAATAATGACCTGTAGAAGGTTAAATGCTTTTTTGCCACGCTTCTGCATAAAAGGCTGTGCAAGAATTTTATTACGAAAAGAAAGTAATACAAACCAGGCCAGTATAATAATAAGCAATGGCATAAAGGTGGTTGTAACGCCAACACCCAATAATAACCACTGCCAGCTTTTAAGCACCGACCAAGATTGATTGCCTAAAATAAAAGCGACCAAAGCAATAACTACAAGAACCCCCCAAAATAGTACTGCCGGCCCCATTGAGGGCCCGTTCACCCATAACACCCAACGGTCACGAGGTATATTGAGGTTGATATACACATTGGAAGCGTTGTTTATTTTTAAGCGTGGCGAAGATGTAAAGAAATCGTACCCGGCATGTTCTTTCAAGCTAATATTCAACAAATTGCCACCCGGTTGCAATGGTAAAACCAACACACCATTTTCTTCAGAAACCAAGCTGCGCTGTCCATTTATCACCACTTCATTCACTTCTGCTCCATCAGGCAGTGGTATACGGAAATCCAAACCCTGCCCCGTTATAGCGGATATTTTTAATTCGGTTTGAGCCATTCTGCGACCAGGGGTATAGCTTAGTTCTAACGATTCAATCGTGAGGCTTTTACCTGGCATGGCCTCAGGTTTGGTAATATGTAAAAGCAGACTCTCCTTAGCTCGCGGCCACCACTGTAAAGGGCTTTTGCCCAGATTAGCAATCTGAATGGGAGGTATTCCTTCAAATTCCATATGCCAACGTAAAGATGGACGAACTGTCCACCGCTCAACCTGATCTTCGATGCCAAACGCCTGCAGGGTTATTGGCGATGTTTGGCGCAGAACCGACTCCCATTGCATGGCAGTTTGGCGACCATCTAGGGAAACCACTACGCTACCATCTTCCACCTTAATACCGTCGGTAACGATTGATTCTCCCGCCAGCAATGGCACCTTTATATTGAGCGCTCCATTTATGGGTGATACCCGAAGCACGCGCGTTTTCACACGCCAATCGTGATCAAGAAGCAATTCTCTTTCTACCTGAACAAATGCAGGAGTTGGGCTTTGCTTGATAGCCTGCTGACTAGGAAGTAAATTATTCACCCCTGTTTTCGTTTTTGGTAAAAGCTCTCCCACCCGTTTTAAGGTTAGATTATTGGATAATAAACGCTGGGCACGCACCCCTATAACCTGCCAACGTTCATTTTCTTTATTGGGTTTTTCTAATAACACCCGATAAGGTAATAAAACAAAGGGGAAGTTTATTTCCTTAGACATTTCAGCATCTATTGTTATCTGTAGTTCATTATTCCCCTCTTGCACCAAGGTATATATTTGATTTCTTATCACCCTAAGCGGTAAAACTTCGCCGCTTAGGGTGCTTACAGAAACTGCTCCAATGTGGTTTTTGTTAAGCGGTAAAGGCAGCGCAATAGTGCTTTCAGCAGCGACACTCAGTACAAGCGTTATTTCAGATCTAGTCGTTTTTATTTCCATTTTATTAATGGCAACACAGTTTGGAAAACACTTTGGCGGAGATAATAGGCGGCCTTCATATTCTTTTAGAAGAGCGCTCTCAGGCCATCCACTCTGTACTGTTTCCGACGAGGCATAACTTTCATCAACCCCCCAAGCCCCAAACAATAAACCCAGAATAAGCATGCTGTTTATGCTTTTATTTTTTGCGGGAAATTTTATTTCAGATCTTAGAAATAATGTCGCTAAAGCTAAGAAAGAAAATATACGTGCGATATTCAATATCCTGTTTAACCATGGAGGCATTACCCAAAGTGAAATACTTTGCTCCTTTGCAACACTGCCACTCCAACTTAAGCGTGCTTTATTCCATGTCCAGCTTGGCACCCCGGGGCCGGTCTGAATAGCAGCACCGGGTTCGTAGGATTGATAATAACTATTAGGTTTCCCTATAACTAGTTTTTTGGCTTTTGCTCGAAGGTCACTTTTGGACAGTGACGTCGCCATATCAGACGTAAACGCTTGCGGTGCTTGTGCTAACTCCATGGTTCCCACCTCATCCACGGTGTCCCGCAAATCTACTGGTACGTTAAAACCAGAACCAGACGAAAAAGGTTGGATACTCGCCCACAGTTTTTCCAATTGAGGATAGAATGCCTGGCGCGCCTGATTGACTGCAAAACTTAGAAAAAACAGTACCAGCATTACCCCCACACCCAAATATGTCAAACGCATAAATTGGTACAAACGGCCCTCTGAAAGATAACGATTTGCACTGTAAACACCCACCAACAACAGCAACCAAATAACCTCTGGGGCACCTGGTATTTTGTGCATCAGCAACACATATATAAAACCCATAATGCCCGCACGCCAATGGAATACCCGCACCAGCATCACGATAAAAATCGTGCTGATAAAAATATCCCAGAGACGCCAGGAGGTGAGGTAGGCATTAGAAACCTGATCAGCGCCACTCGCATGGAAAAGCCGATATCCAGGTGGCAGATGCAAATTAATAACAGCCTGATCCACATCCAGTTTCCAGGGGTTTATATTTAAAGGCCCCAAAGAAACCTCTCCAACGGATGTCATAGAAATTGCACCTGGGCGAACTTCTACACCTTTATCGCCCTTTACACTGGTAATAAGTTGCGGTTGATCATTAATAGATACGTTACCCGGCTGGTAATCAGCATTCACATGCAATCGATCAAGGTGTTTGAAATACCCTCGTAGTACTTCCCGGCTGACAATTGAGTCACCATCAAAACCCAGCCATAAATCACGCTCTAGCTTTATCTCATGCGCTTGCTCTTTTACCAGGCCACGCATCGTTTCTTTTAAGCTCAGCGTATTATCCTTGCCCATTACATAGCTTGCTAATTGATGCCACTGTGAAGGCATAGCTGTTTGACTAGGGTCAATAGTGGGCGCCCCCTCGACACTCACCACGCGATATTGACGCGAGGCCTGAAAGGCCCAAAGCTCTTGGTCTGGCCAATTGGGAGTCTGTTTTAATATCGTAAAATGATGCTCTGTGTCAATTTCAGGCTCTTCTCCCGCGAGGTAGCTACGAGCAGAAAATACGATTGACCACCTGCCGGGCCTAAGCTGAATATCCAAGTTTCCTGCTTCATTTATTCGAGCAGGCAGAGGGCTGCTAAAACGGACAGGGATAAAGTCTTTGAGCAATGCCTTTCCCAAGGTAACCAAACGCTCTCGTCCTGCCACATCCAAAACGACATGGGTTTCCAGCATTATTGGATAACCATCAGAGAGTTTCCTGAGAACCTGAACGCCTAAGCTATTGCGAACTTTTTCCTCCAACCTGACTCTTTGCTGACTCAACAACAACCTGCCGTCCTTATCCAGTGCGATATTTTTAACGGCCTTTCCATTTTGCTGAAACTTTAGCGCGCCCGTATACAATGGAAGTGGCAAAGCCTGGACATCTTTTGCAAAGGGTATAGTGCCTTCTATTAAATATTCGCCCGCTTCTAAATTAAGCATGGGCCGGCTATTTAAACCCAAGAGCAAGCCCGGCTTACCGTTTACCAACACTTCGCTTGGCCAATGTTCTATGCCACCAGGAAGCGTAATGCTCGACCTCCCATATAATGTCCATCGTTGCGAAATTACTGCTCGTTTTTCTGTCACATCAAGCGTCAATTCACCAGGCCATGCACACTGTTTACGACGAGACGATTGCGCATGACCCGGCGTAATAAACGGGCATTCTAAACCATCGTTATTCCACAGCACCCATGAGCGCCATTTCTCCAATGACTCAGGTGCGCCTGCTTGAACGTCAGCGTAAAGTGAAGTAGTGCTCATTAAGAGGCATAAAAAAACACCAAACACTGATCTTAAATTGGGAAGAGTATACATACTTTGGATTTCGTTTTGCCTGATAGTTATGGAGGTTTCTTTAGCGCTTGATCTGACTAAAGGTTAGCATTTAATAAAACGACATAGGTAACTATTCAACTCACGTTCAAATTCGTGCCTAACGGCGTTAAGAAATGATCATTTATAGGTATAAACTCACATTTCTTGCCTTGTTCTGCTCAAATTTGAACGCAATCTGAACAGCTACAGGCTTCGCTGAATAGTTACCGACATAGTAACTAAAATTTTTCGCCCAGCAATAAACTGAGACTCGTCTTTCCAATAAGAAACAGTGATTTCTTCGTTCCCATCTACCCAGCTAAAAAAATCAACACAACCATATTCATTTATTCTAATCTCCCAAAACAAAAAACCCAGCACTGAGGCTGGGTTTTTTGTTTACTGCCGAGACAGCTAGTTACGGTCGTTAGGAAAAACCATTACTTCAGTTCGCGAGAGCTCAAGCCTAACTGATGACGCGCAACAATAAGCTGCTGGATTTGCTGTGTGCCTTCGAAAATATCGAGAATCTTCGAGTCGCGTGCAAACTTCTCAAGCAAATATTCTTCGCCATACCCCAAGCTGCTGCATATCTCTACACAGCGCAGAGTAATATAGCTGCCTACACGGCCAGATTTTGCTTTACACATTGAGGCTTCTTTAGAGTTTGGAATTTTGTTATCTGCTAACCAAGCAGCTTTCAAAATCAACAAACGCGCAGCTTCGTAATCAGCTTCCATACTATAGAACTCAGCCTGCAATGCAGAGCTGTTCCAGCGGCGCTTGCCATAATCCAAACTCACACCTTCTTTTTCAAGAATTTCGCGAGTCATATCCAGTGCGGCCCGCGCCACACCACTCGCCATAGCACCCACCGCAGGACGGGTGTTATCAAACGTTTGCATCACGCCGCCAAAGGCTTTTTTGCGTTCTTCGGCTGTTTTTGCAATGGTAGGGTCGCCAAGAATATTATCCTTGGGAATGCGGCAGTTTGTAAAGGTAATCGCGGCTGTATCCGATGCGCGAATTCCCATTTTCTTTTCGAGACGAACCACTTCTAGCCCGGGTGCATCTTTTGGCACAACGAAGGATTTAATCGCAGCCTTACCGACTGATTTATCCAGCGTTGCCCACACGACGATATGGGTACATTGCCCACCATCGGTTACGAAGATTTTTTCTCCGTTAATAACCCATTCGTCACCATCGAGTGCAGCAGTCGTACAGATATTGGCAGAATCAGAACCCGTACCAGGCTCAGTAATGGCCATGGCAGCAAATACTTTACCGAAACGCTCTTTTTGTTCATCCGATGCAACTGCGTCGATAGCTGCATTTCCCAAACCCATTCCAGGAATAGCCAAGGTCAGGCCGGTACAGGCCCAACACATCTCCATTGCACCGATAACACCCATCATTTGGCTGCCGTTTTTAATTTGAGGTACGCCGCTTTCTTCTTTATCTTTTTTACCGCCGCCGCCAAGGCTACCGCCCATTTGGTCAATCATTTTGGCAAGGCTTTCAAGTTCTACCGCTTTTTCATGCTCCTTGGTATCGTATTTACGTGCCAAAGGACGGATCATGCTTTTAGCCATACCATTGATCATCTTACTGATATTTTGGTGGCCGGGTGAAAGTTCTAGATTAATCATAATGTTAACTCTTTAATATCGTGTATTAATGGCTTTACGCTGAATAAAGCGAGCAGACGCTTAGATGCAAGCAGCACCTTCGAGAACACCTACGGAACGCAGATTTCGATACCACAGCTCAACCATATGCTCACGGATAAAACCATGACCGCCAAGAAGCTGAACGCCGTTGTTACCTATTTCCATGCCTTTTTCAGCACAAATCACCTGAGCAAGATAGGCTTCACGATGAAAATCTAAGCCTTGCTCAGCGCGAGCAGCTGCGCGATAAACCATCAAACGCATGGACTCTAACTCAATGGCAATGTTAGCCACCATAAATGCAACAGATTGACGATGTGAAATTGGCTCACCAAACGCTTCGCGCTCGTTTACGTATACAGTTACGTATTCGAGCATGGCTTCTGCACAGCCCAGTGACATTGCACAAAGACCGAGGCGGCTTAGATCCAGTAAACGCTGTAGATCAAAAGGCGCTTCTTCACTTCCGAGCTTGTTAAGCGCAGGAACCTTTACGTTATCAAGCGTTACTTTGCTGGTATTAACCGCTTTCAAGCCCATGTTTTTTTCATTTTCAATGCCTAGCCCTTCTGTTCCAGCAGGCACCACATAACCGGCCGCCACACCATCTTCTTCGGCAATTACCAAAATTTGTTGTGCCGTATCACCCAGCAACACCATGCTTTTTACGCCGTTCAAAACATAGTTATCACCCTCTTTTTTAGCGGTGGTTTGCAACTCGGTAGGCTCGAAGGTGGCGCGAGGCTCCATAAGTGCAATCGTTGCAGGAACAAATTCTTCAACAATAAAAGCGGACAAAAACGCTTCGTGTTGTTCTTTGGTACCGTTATCAATCACGGTGTTAATAAAGGCTAAGGGCGTAACCATACCAAGGGCTAAAGACATATCCCCTTTGCCAAGGTCTTCTGCATTCAACATGTTAGCCACTGGAGAGCGTGGCATTCCTGCGCCACCCACTTTTTCTGGAATAGGAATGAGGCTAAGCCCCAATTCGGTGGTTTTGTTATAGAAACCTTCTGGCGCTTCACCGGCTTCATCAGCACTCCGTGATATAGCTCCAAGCTGAGCCTGAGAGAACTTCTTCAGCATCTCTCGTGTAATTCTCTGCTCTTCGGTAAGGGTAAGGTCAAATAATTTTGCTTGTTCGGTCATGGTTTATTTCCTCAGCTTTTGATTTACGCCGACCCTAAGAAATGCCCCAAGGTCTTTATTCAAACGCTCGTTTGATATGAAAGCCAGCGGATTCTAGCGCTTTAAGAGAGCATTGCCAACGAAAAATGCGCCAAAAGATGTTATTTCGCGCCACAACAAGAGAAAGGCAGACCTAGATCAAGCGAAAGTGGCCATAGGCTAGGAACGATAACAGCGGTACAAAGCGAGCTTGAGAGGGTAAACCGGGAATAGAGGCAAGCCATCGAAAAAACAATACATGCTGCCTTATAATGGCATCAAGATAGCGCCAAAAGCCCTTTAGGTTTCTTGCGAATTTAAGGGAAGGTTGAATAACTATTGAGAGTCACAGTGGATAGATTGCCTCAACGACCCTTCCACCTTCTTTAAAATAAAGTTGATCATCACAGAGAGATTTGATCAATGAAAAACCGCGACCAAAACATTTATCATCATTCGCCGCTTCGATAGATTGATGGTCAAATCCGACACCACTATCCTGTATCCAAATTTTCACGCCAGGACGATCACCATTACTCACCACAGAAAAAACAACAATGATTTTTCCGTCAGCAAGCGTTTCGAGTCGGCTTTTCTTTTCCGCTTGAAATGCGAGGAAGCCATCATCCTCGCTCTTTAGATGAGACGGAAGGCGTAACACCCCGTGCTCAAGGGCATTCAGGTACAACTCAGTGATGATGGTATAAAGATAGTCCTTGTGAGTCGCCAGCCCTGTCGAGGAGCCTAGTATCTGCAACATCTCAGAAGGAAGGTCCCTTTCCCGCATTTGTTCTTGTGATATATCAAAGCGAATTTTCCATGACGGCATGTTTATCAAGGTAATATCATCTTTGTTATCTTTAACCGTAATGCCTTCAACCGGCTTACACTCTATGGAAACCAGAGAAATATCGTCATCCTGCTCGTCCGAATCAACAAATTTGCCAAAATGCTTAATAATACTTTCTACTTTATTGGAGGAGGTTCGAACAGACTCCTCTTTGAAAAGAGCATGAAATCGGTCTTCACCGAACATCTCCCCCTGCTTGTTTGTCGACTCAATAATACCGTCAGAGTGAAGGAAAAGTTGCGCGCCTTGCGCCATTTTAAAGGTATATACGTCTTGCTCGAACTCGTCATCTTCTTGTGCGCCTAGCGGCATATGCATGGAGGTAACAAGGCGTTCTATATTTCCATCTGGTGTTGTAATAACAGCATCTGGTAATCCACCGCACCACATTACCAGCTCGTCTCCGCTTGCATTTATTTCTGCAACTGTCGCGGCACAAAACATATAGTCGGGAAGAAGATTTAATAAATGCTTATTCATCTCCGCTGCAATATCGCCAATTGAAGCCTCTAGTTTCGTCATCGCAAAAAATACGCGCGATACGGGTAAAGCCCCCACCGCAGCAGACAATCCATGCCCCGTAAAATCCCCCAACATAACATACAGCCCGCCGCTAGGGCTGGCGGCAGTGAGCATTACATCACCGTTAAAGGCAGACATGGGAGACATGTAATAATGAATATTTCCAGAATCGAGAAAACATTCACTTAGGGCGTTTTCAAACACATGCTCAACAATTTCATGCTCACGCTGAGTTTGCTCTTGGTAATACATTAACTTTTTATTTTTTTGATTCAGCTGATCACTTAATTCTTGAATACGGCTATGTGCTTTAATCTTGGCTTGTAAAATAAGCTCATTAAAGGGTTTTGTTAGAAAGTCATCACCGCCGCTGGCGAGACATTTTGCCAAAGCATCGTCATCACTGATTGCTGTTAGAAATATAACCGGGACATAACGGTCTCCCGCCATTTGTTTTATGATACGCGCCGTTTCATAGCCATCCATAACCGGCATAATGACGTCTAGCAATACCAAATCAGGTTGTTCGCTTTCAAATAAAGCAACAGCCTCTTCGCCATTACTGGCTTCAATCGTTTCATGCTCATCTTCTTTCAGCATCCAACGTAAAAGCTTTCTATTAACCGCCATGTCATCTACAAGCAATACGCGCATTACCGCCCCTTTTAAGCCCTATATTTCTGCGATAGTGTTTATGCTGTCATTAATCAATCTGAAATTTCTTATCGAAGCGTGAAATATCCAAAATCTTTTTAACTTGAGGACGGCAATTTACAATCCGAATACAGTGATCGGCAACACCGAGATGCTTCTTCATATTTAGCAACATTCCTAACGCAGAGCTATCCATGTACTCTGTTTCCCTCATATCTAAAGTGACATCTGCAGCGCCATCTCCAATATTCATATACGCGTTTCTAAACTCCTGAACCACATTAAAATCAAATTGCCCAGCAATAGCGATAGTGACATTTTGACCATCATTACTTGTTTCTGAACTTATAGACATATCGTATCTCCCATTAATAAAAAACCAGCAGTTCGCACTAGAAAGTGCGCTCTAAAGCCTTGGCGCATAGAACTAGCTATTAATAAAAGACTAGACCTGGAAAAGTAACTGTTCCACTAGGAAACTTAAAAAAAAAGAAATCAATACGACTATTCTTATTCCAGCATCTTTTCGATGGTTT
>JAESUE010000177.1 GCA_016763235.1 Pseudomonadales bacterium | reverse complement strand
GCAAAAGAAAGAACAGGAAATAAACCGCCAAAAAGAGACCCTAAGCCGCAACGAACAGATTGTTGCCCTGGGTACATTGGCTGCAGATGCCGCTCACGAACTCAGCACCCCCCTATCAACGATGGCTATTACCATCAAAGAGTTACAATACGAATATAATGACCAAAGCGCTCTCTGTGAAGACCTTCAGTTATTGAGAACACAGGTCGATCGCTGTAAAAATGTGCTGACCTCTCTGACCGAACGAACAGGGTTTTCTCGCCCAGATTCCCTAGAACCCGTCAGCATTAATAGTTTTGTTGCGCGACAACTCCATGAAATCCAACTCACCCACCCCTCACGGGAAGTACAATATAGCTCGACCCTAGGCACAGAACTCATCATCCACAATAAACCCGCCTTTCTTCACAGTCTGAAAAACATTATTGCCAACGCCGTTGAGGCCAGCGAACATCACATTTCAGTTCACCTCAAGCAGGATACGGATAATTTAATTCTTCAGGTGGCAAATGATGGCAGCGATATCACCAAGCTCAATAAGAATAAAATTGGCACACCCTTCTACACGGGTAAAGAACATGGCCTGGGTTTGGGCTTGTTTCTAGCAATATCCACCGTTGAACAGCTAGGAGGGCATATAGAATGGCATAGCCGACAAGGTGGAGGCACAAGGGTGCAACTGAGTGTTCCACTTGCTAGCCTGTAAACCTTTGCATTTAGGCTATAAAACTCGCGGTGATATTACCTACACCAACGGCAGATACTTTAGACGACACAAGCTAAAAAGAAGTGGCGTTCATTTAAAGAACTCACGCGATAAAGAGGACAAACAATGATCGAATCAGAAAAACAACAAATATGCCTCATAGTGGATGACGATGAAGTATACCTTCAGGTTCTTTGTAAAGCGCTGACCCGCAGGGGCTTAATCGTACACAGCGCTCCCAGCGCCGAGCTAGCCCTGGAAGAACTAGAGCGCACGGTGCCTGATTTAGCGGTTATCGATCTTAAACTGGAAGGCCAGTCAGGATTACACCTGATAAAACCTCTGATTACTAAAAACCCCCAGTGTAAAATTCTGATGCTCACGGGTTATGCATCCATTACCACCGCCGTAGACGCCATCAAACTAGGGGCCATCAACTACCTCAGTAAACCCGCTGACGCCGATCAAATAATCACAGCACTGCATACTGAGGCAGGCTTAGTGGAACACGAGCCAGCCGCCTCCCCTATGTCTATTAATCGTTTAGAATGGGAACATATACAGCGTACGCTTAAGGAACACGATAACAATATATCCGCCGCTGCCCGTAGCCTTGGCATGCACCGCCGAACCTTACAGAGAAAGCTACAAAAGCGACCCAAAAAACAGTAAAAACTAGGCTAAGGATAACCGTGTCTTTTTCATTTCAAGTCTATTTAGTAGTCAAGCCCACACCGTTTAAAATCGTGCTCTAATTTAAATTAAATACCGAGAAAATATACAATTATACGTATAAGTGATGCTGTTTTTAACGCAGCAATGCTCAAAATTGGCCACAAACAGAGTGTATAAGTGGTTTCAGCATACCAGCCAACCACATCGCCTGGCGCGTAATCACACTTTTATTATGTTCTTGAAAATGCACAAATATAAAATAACCGTTAATAATCAGCCATATAGATTGATTACCGTATTCATCACGACAAGAAATACCCATTTCCTGTGTCACATAATGACGGTTGCATAAAGAAAAAAACAAGGTAAACTCCGCTTCTTGTCACAAATAGTAAGATAGAAGTGAATACATAGAACAAGCCATACGGCCTATGTAACAATATAAATAATATAGATTTCAGGTAGCGAGGCTGTTTATGAGTAATACTGATTTTGAGCTATACCGCGAGTTCACTTTCGATGAACCTCTCATCAATGTACGTAAGGCGAAACAGCTCTGGCATGGTCGCACTCGAACTATACGCGCAGTAACTACTGTTGTTAGAATTGAACGTTCTTACGCTCGACTCAATAAGAAAACCAAAGGCTGGGAGAAAGAGCGTTACAACCCTCTCTATAAAGAACAGCACATAAAGAACGCCGACCTGTTATTTCGCCTTTGCAAAAACAATGGCGCAACATGGGTGAAGCTGGCTCAGTTTCTAAGTGCCCGCCCAGATATGCTTCCTAAAGCGTACATCGAAGCATTAAAACCACTTCAAAACGAAAACCACAAAGTCCCTTTTTCAAAGATGGTGACGGTGCTTCAGGAAGATCTCGGCTGGAACTGGCGCGACAAATTTGAATGGGTAGATGAAGACCCCATCGCTACAGCATCCATTGCGCAAGTACACAAAGCACGCACCAAAGAAGGCGTTGACGTTGCAATCAAAATCCAGCAACCCAATGTTCGTGATTTATTTGATGAAGATTTCACTACTTTCCAGTTGATTTCTCGCGCACTTCGCGGAAAGCTTCCAGGAAACCTTGATATCGAACAAATGGTCATGGCCCTGCTTGAGTTGACCGCAGAAGAACTAGATTTCCGCAATGAAGAACAAAACACCCGTGACTTTGGCGCTCTTAAGCACCACCCGCGCATTAGAGTACCCGTGTTGCTCGAAGAGCTGTGCACAAAGCGCGTTATCGTTACAGAGTGGATTGTAGGAACTCGCCTTACCGATCACCTTGACCGCAGCAACAAAGAAGAAGCAAAAGATCTTCTTAATGTTCTGCAAGATAGCTACATGCAGCAAATTACCCAGTTTGGTAAGTACCAGGCTGACCCCCATCCTGGTAACTTCCTAGTTACCCCTGACAAAAATATCTTTATTGTCGATTACGGTACAATTGGCCGCCTGACACCGGAAGAAACCATGAACTACAGCATGCTGATCATGGTGCTTTTAGGTCACATGGAAGGGAACATCGGTAAAATGCTTCAAAAAGCAGGCTTTAAAGGTGATATCCCCAATGAAATGCTTAATGAAATGTCCCAGTATGTAGTACGTACCAAACGACCTGCCAAAAAGCTTAACGTAGAAGACGTTATTGCTGAGTTACTTGAAACATTACAGGAATCTCACATCGAGGTGCCTGATCAATTTGTTTCTCTAGGTCGGGTAATTGGTACCCTTGGTGGATTTATGCAAGCCTACAAGGTTCCATTCACGTGGATACCTGGTGGCGGCAAGAAAGAGAAAAAACAAGAGTCAAAGGATACCGCAGAGAAAGCAGCTGATTCTAAATAAGCATCCTCTGAACTGTATCTAAAAAGGCCCCTATATGGGGCCTTTTTTATGCACAAAATATAGTAACTATTCAATTTGAACGCACTCTGAACAGTTACAGAGTTCGCTGAGGCCTTACAAATACAATCCCTTTTATTCCCCCCCCTGCCTCCTATTCAAACAGCGAGATACAGAGAAGCAGCAAGCCCTTACCAAGCCTCTACGCCATCTTTTACCTTATTGCCTTGCTGACGCTGAATAAATGCAAACTTCAGCCTTAATAGCTCGCTAGGTGAGTCAATAATCATATTCAACCATTGAGCATGGCCAACACTGCTTTTCTCATTGAGCTTTAGAGCCGTCGAAGCCAATGCCTTATGCTCAGATGCTTCATTTTTTTTGACCTGATTGCTTTTTGTTTTCAAGCCAGACTTATCGTTACTTTTACCTTTCGCTTTTTGGTCTTGCTGTTTGTCTTTTTTCTTACTGCTCTGCTTTTCTTTTTTCATTTGGTTTTGTTTAACGAACTTCTTATTTTTAGAGCTGCCCTCGCTACTTTCTTTCAGCGGGCCTTTAGGCTTCTGTTTGGATTTATTCTGCTGCTGCGGTTTTGGTTTTGTGGATGTCTTTGATTTTTTTTGGGCTTCCAGAAACTCTTCTACCAATTGACGGTTGTAAGAAGCGTCTCTAAATTCAATGTCTTTATCCAGCGTTTTATTAAACGCATCAAGTGCTTCTTTCAGCTTCCCTTGCTGAACCAGCGCAGTGCCACGATTATAATGCGCCTCGGCGGTATCAAGCTGGGCGTAATATTGAGCCGCTTTATCGAACTGCCCAAGCCGATACCAAGCGGCAGCTTTCCAGTTGGGGTCTTCGAACTTTTTAGCCGCTTTTTTTATCAGGCCACTCTTAAATAATTGATACGCTTGATAATCTTCCCTCACCCATAAATCTTGCCACATGATTTTTAACTCTGTAACTTCAGAAGTATCACTCGCCTCAACAGCAGAGGGGTTTAAAGAAATAGCGATGGAAAAAATAAGCGGCAAAAAACCAAACCCTAACCAACCACGTCTAAAAGCTAAAGATGCAAAGGGTAATAGAACAAAAAGTAAATAAGGGCCGTACTCCTGCCACTGATCAATACGCTTATCTTCTTTATTATTGTTGGGCTGATTAATGTCCTCTCTAACATCATCTATCCAGGATGTGTGGTCTTGCTGGGATTCATTAAGCCCTATATAAGTCGCGCCCCTTTGTTTGGCCACTGATTTCAGAAAACCAACATCCAACGTTGGTTTAACGGCCACACCCAACATATTTCGAGGTGCCTCCCTCCCTTTTTTATCTGGAATAGAACCACCACTTTCTGTGCCTACCCCGATAATTGTTAACAAATAATTATTTTCGGTAATATCCTGAGCTGCCTGCTGAAATGCGTTTTTATCATAAGCGCCATCAGTGATCAGTAACACCTGACCCTGTTTTTGTTTATCCCGCTTTAGAAGCGCAAGTGCTATAGCCAAACCCTTATCTGGGCGACTACCTTGCGCAGGCATGATAGCCGTATCAATATGTTTAATAATATCCACGGCTGTACTGGCGTCTTCTGAAATAGGTGCTGCAACATAGGCCTGCTCAGCAAATAGCACCAATCCAACACTGCCTTCTTTTTTATTTTTTAACTGCTGTAAAAGCTGGCTTTTTGCCACATGCAGGCGACTGGGATACACGTCATCTGCATCCATAGAACGAGATAGATCAAAGGCAATCACCAACGCTGATTCACCACGCATAGAGGGTGATGGAAGCTTTTCCCTCGTCGGCCCTGCTAAAGCAATAATAGCAATAGTCCAGCCCATAAATAGCAAGGATAAAAAAAAGCGTGACTGATGGTGATGCTCGTTGACGAGAAGGTGAGGTAATAATTTCTTATCTACTTTATCAGCCCAATAGTTTCGTTTTGATTTGATTTGATAAAACCGCAACAAAAATAATACAACCGGAATAAAAGCCCAAAACCAAAGTGGCCGTAAAAAATGGAAAGCCTCCCAACTCATGCTTGAAACTCTCCTTTATCATTATTTTGAGAGCGACAGTTTGAACCCCTGAAAAGAGAGTGGAGTTGGCTTTTTAATAGTGCCAATATCAATGATAATATTAATGCTGTACCGAGCGGCCAGAAATAAAGCTCAAGCACATGATGGTAGTAATCCTGACCAATGAGCACCTTCTCCATTTTATCTATAGTGGCATAAACCTGCTTAAGCTCCTCTGTATCTTGCGCACTGAAATAACGACCACTGGTCAACTGAGCAACCGTTTTCAAGGTGGTTTCGTTAAGTACCGCCGCCTGATTAACCTGCTGAGCGCCAAACAGCGGATTGGCATACTTTGCACCAATACCAATGGTATACACCCGCAAACCTTCCAAAGCAGCAAAATGTGCCGCACGTGGCGCAGGGATAATCCCGGCAGTATTATTGCCATCACTGAGAAGAATGAGCACCCGCTGATTCAAAGGCCGATTATGAAGACGCTTCACTGCCAAGCCAATGGCATCACCAATGGCTGTTTGCTTACCCACCATGCGTATTTGTGCTTCATCAAGCAGTAGTGCAATGCTGGCGAGATCATAGCTCAAGGGAGACTGAACATAGGCTTTCGAGCCGAATAAGATCAAACCCAAGCGATCCCCTTCTCGGGTTCTTATAAAATCCTGCAAAACAGATTTAACCGCCGTTAATCTATCGACGGCTATTTCGTTTAGAAAAAAATCCTCGATCTCCATGCTAGAAGAAAGGTCGACAGCCAGCATAATATCTCGCCCTGTTTTTGGTTGCTCTACAGGATCACTTAACCACTGAGGACGGCTCAAAGCAAAAATCAGCAACAACCAAATGATGATACTTAACACTAAAGGCCAGCAAGTTTTATTTGTGTTCGCGTCAAATTCACAAGAAATGTCTTTAAAAAAAGGAACGCGCAAACCCGCTGAGCTGCGATCAGATACAGGTGGAAGCAACCAGAGAATTAGAATTGGTAGCGGCAAAAAAAGAAAAGCCAAAGGCCACACGAGATGAATCATACGTCTACCCTGCGGAAGTTAATCCTTCGATAACTGCGATGAGGGTTTTCTTTAAACCACGCTCTCACTGAATTAATCAAAGTAGGGATTTCTGTTCGACTCGGTTCTTTTTGATATGGCCATTGCGTTATCGCATAACCCTGTTCGCCCTCAAATTGTTCCTCTGTAGAGGTGGACAGTAAAAATTCCAACCAACCTTCCCCCCACAAATGCGCGAGCTGTGTTTGGGGAAACTGTAGGATAGCGTAGTTTTTTAGCAGCAAACCGGTTTCCATCATGCATATACCACCGCCTTCGCCTTGTGCAAAACGTTTCTCAATTTTCTTTAGTTTTTTTAAGGCTAAACGCTGTTGCTTTTTTCGGTGATAGAAAAAATAATACGTTGCAGAAAGCAATAGCGCAGAGAACAGGCCAATGATGATCCACCACACGGGTTGCAAGGGAAAAATACCTGCTGGCTCCGGCAGATGAATATCCCTGAGTTTGTGAATAATATCCTGATGATTATTCATCAATCATCCCCTAGCAAATCACTAAAATTTGTTTGTCCTGGAACGGCGGAGAGCTGACAGTTTAGAACGTCTAATAAAGGAGCATCGGTAGGAATTGCATGGGCGTTAAAACCTGCTTGCTTACCGAGTTTTGCAATTTTTTCTAGTCGATTTCTGAAAATATTGCAGTGGCGCTGCCTTTGTTCCAAGGGGCTGTCATTAACTTCCAAAAGTGCGCGACCATCCGAAAGACGATAGCGCCCTTCGGGCAAAGCTTGTGCCTCAAATGGATCGTAAATCAAGAGAAGATTAAGATCACAGCGCTGGCTTAACTCGTAGAGTGCCTTTTCAAAACCCGTCTCCGAAGCTTCATCTTCAGACCCAAAAGCGTAAAAATCACTAATAACAAAACAGAGGCTGCCCCTCGGTGCTAAGTGATTAAAGCGCTGTAGCTGGCTCAACAATAGTGCTTGATTGCTATTATTGGCTTTCGAAGAAGGCCCAATCTCTGGGCTATTCTCAGCGGCAACATTATCGTCTGAATCTATCTGCAAAGCCTTAAGAAATGGCAACACGCCGTTATCCCCTGGCTTGGGTTTAAAAACGCGCTGGTGGTTTTCGTCAAAGACAATACCGCCAATTTTTTCATTCAGGGCTTTTGCCAACCACGCAAG
>JAESUE010000176.1 GCA_016763235.1 Pseudomonadales bacterium | reverse complement strand
TTTTTTCATAATTTAAAATTTGCAATTCATAGTAGTTAAGCCTTGCAAATATAAAATATAAATCTAAGGGTTACTTATTTCTTTTTAAAAAGCGGAACAGAAGAACAGGCTTCCCCGTACATTAAGCTTTTTACAATGGGCTGAAGAATTTGAGTTAGTTTAATATAAGCGTTTTCAGGAATGGGTTTATTAGCGCATCCTTTTATAATTACTAACCTGTTTTTGTATTGGGTTACATTAATTTCTGAAATGATTTCAGTAAAAATAATGTTTTCTAAATCTGCCAAAGTACCCACTGTTACTTTTTTTGTGAAGGGGGTTAATTGTATGGTCAGTAACATAAATGCCCAAGCAGGAATAATTGCATCATTAGTATTGGTAAGGGCAATAAAACAATCTTGATATTGCTTCCAGTTATGATTTTTCACCTGTTCTCTAAAGTCTTTTTCACGAAGAATAATTCCTTCAAAAAGCCATTGTGAAATATCTAATTCAATACGATTTCCAATAGGGTAAAAGTCTTCAAGGTCTATGGTAACAAGATTGCTATTAGCTAGTCTATTTTTAATCTCACCTTCCATTATAACATACCTAGTTCTAACTTTGCTTCATCACTCATTAGATCTTGACTCCAAGGCGGATCGAAGGTGATTTCTACTTCAGCACTTGTTACACTACTTATAGATCTTACCTTGTCTTCAATTTCTTGAGGTAATGATTCAGCTACAGGACAGTTAGGTGTAGTTAAGGTCATTAATACTTTTACTCCAAAATCTTCATTTACAAAAACATCGTAAATTAATCCAAGTTCGTATACATCAACAGGGATTTCAGGATCGAAAACAGTTTTTATTACTTTAACTATTTTTTCCCCTAATTCTTGTGTGTTTAATTTTCCTTCTTGCGACATTATTTAATTCTTTAGTTGTGTCTCGTATGCGAGAGCGTATAATTTAAGTTGTTTAATCATAGACACTAAGCCATTGGCTCGGGTTAGTGAAAGGTGTTCTTTTAATCCAATCTCATCTACAAAATTTGTATTAGCAGCTAGAATATTTTCAGGTTTTTGATTTGAAAAAACCCTTAGTAAAATTGCGATGATACCTTTGGTGATAATAGCATCACTATCTGCTGTAAAGACAATTTTACCGTCTTCTAGAGCTGCATGTAACCAAACTTTAGATTGACATCCTTTTATTAAATGATCATCTGTTTTATTTGAATTACTTATTAAAGGTACAGATTTTCCTAGATCTATCATATACTCATAACGTTGCATCCAGTCGTCAAACATAGAAAACTCGTCAATTATTTCTTCCTGTATAGATTCAATAGTCATCATCATTACTTTTTTACCAATCGGTATGCACGTAAAACAATACCTTCTTCTGAAGATAAGGTAAACATATTATTATCAAATACAAAAGTTTTAGCATTTTTAAAGGCTTTAAACAAATTGTGTTCTTCTTTCATCACATGTTCTTCGCAATACATTTTTGTAGCTACTAAAGGACCAATTTCAATCTCATTATTAGTAATCGAAAAATTTCCACTGTAAGTATTGCAATTCGTTTTTCCTGAAATTTTATTTTCTGAAGTGTCAATATCAAAAGACATTTTATAAACAGGTGCTCCCTGAATACTTCTTATTTCATATTTTCCTGAAGGGATTTCAGCAGTTGCAACTTCGGTTGTTTTTTTTGTTCCGTTACAAGAACTGAACATAACGATTAAGGCTATTAGTAATATACTTTTTTTCATATTTTTCTAATTATGACAACATCATTTTAGCCTTTTTAATGGCTTCTATAAAAATATCGATTTCTTTTTTTGTGTTATAAAATGCAAACGAAGCTCGAACAGTTCCTGGAATTTTATAAAATTCCATAATAGGTTGTGCACAGTGATGTCCTGTTCGTACAGCAACACCTAATTTATCAACAATTGTTCCAATATCATAGGGATGAATCCCTTCAATGTTAAAAGAAATTACAGCTGTTTTTTCTTTTCCTGTACCATATATTTTTAGCCCTTCAATTTCTAAAAGCTTTTCAGTGGCATAATTTAATAACTCATTTTCATAAGAGTTTATCGCATCAATACCAATAGCACTTAAATAATCTAAGGCAACTCCAAATGCAATTCCTCCAGAAATATTAGGAGTGCCTGCTTCAAATTTATGAGGTAGCTCTGCATAGGTGGTTTTTTTAAAAGTTACTTCTTTTATCATTTCTCCACCTCCTTGGTAGGGTGGTAATATGTTGAGCAATTCTGATTTTCCATACAAAAATCCAACTCCAGTAGGACCACACATTTTATGAGCAGATGCAACATAAAAGTCAACATCTAAATCTTGAAAATCTGGAAGGATATGAGAACATGCCTGAGCACCATCAATCAAAACTTTTGCTCCATATTGATGTGCTTTTTCTATAATTTCTTTTATAGGATTTATCGTTCCTAATGCGTTTGAAACATGATTTACAAATACCAGTTTAGTAGCTGAAGAAAGAATAGTATCATAATCTGATACTAATAAATTCCCCTCTTCATTCATCGGAATTACTTTTAAAACAGCACCTGTTTTTTCACAAAGCATTTGCCAAGGTACAATGTTGGAATGATGTTCCATTGCTGATACAATTACTTCATCTCCTTTCTGAAGTATTTCAGAATAACCACTAGCAACAATATTGATACTATGAGTAGTCCCAGAAGTGAAAATAATCTCGTGGTTATGTTTCGCGTTAAAATGTTGCTTTATTTTCTCTCTGGCCAATTCATAAACATCGGTAGCTTCTTGCGAAAGCGAATGAACTCCACGGTGAATATTTGCATTGTAATTTGAATAATAATCTACAATACTATCGATTACAACTTGTGGTTTTTGACTCGTAGCAGCATTATCAAAATATACGAGTGGATATCCATTCACTTTTCGTTGAAGGATAGGGAAATCTTGTCGTATTTTTTGAACATCGAAAGACATAAAGTAGATTTAAAACACTGGTTTAGACATCAAACCCAATATTAACTCCAATTTTATTGGCGATTAATTTGTTGATACGTCTTTTTAGCTCTGGGATTTTTACACTTTCTAATACAGAATTGGAAAATGCATACATCAATAATGCTTGTGCTTCTTTGATTGCTATACCTCTAGTTTGCATATAGAATAACGCATCTTCGTCAAACTGACCAATGGTACACCCATGAGAACATTTAACATCGTCTGCAAAAATTTCTAATTG
>JAESUE010000175.1 GCA_016763235.1 Pseudomonadales bacterium | reverse complement strand
GCGGCTCGTTAAGCTTAGTAAGTATAAGGGATAAACTATAATGACAACTTCAGTTATGCATGATGATCACCACCACGAGCCACCAGCAGGTTGGCAGAGGTGGGTGTTCAGTACCAACCACAAAGACATTGGTACAATGTATTTGATATTTTCTCTCGTTATGATGTTTCTTGGTGGCGGCATGGCCATGGTGATCAGGGCGGAGTTATTTCTGCCTGGTCTACAGCTTGTTCAACCTGATTTCTTTAATAACCTTGTAACAAATCATGCGCTTATCATGGTTTTTGGTGTTGTTATGCCGGCTGCTGCCGGTATGGCTAACTGGATGATTCCTTTGATGATCGGTGCTCCAGACATGGCTTTACCACGGCTGAATAATCTTAGTTTTTGGTTGCTTCCAATGGCTGGAATCTTGCTGATAACGTCGATGATTGTTCCGTTTTTCGGAGGCGGTGCACCCGTGACACAGGCTGGACTCTCTATCCTCCTTTGTCGGTCCAGGCTGGTATGGGGATGGATTTTTTAATTTTTACGATTCACATATTAGGTATCTCTTCAATTTTGGCGTCGATTAATATTATCGTGACAATCGTTAATATGCGGGCTCCAGGAATGACTTGGATGAAGCTCCCTATTTTTGTTTGGGCTTGGATGTTTACTGCTCTATTGTTGGTGTTGATTATGCCAATTCTCGCTGGCGCGGTAACGATGCTTCTTTTCGATAGGCATTTTGGCACCAGCTTTTTTGATGCAGCGGGCGGAGGCGATCCAGTATTGTTTCAGCATTTATTTTGGTTCTTTGGGCACCCAGAAGTATATGTGCTATTGCTGCCATCTATTGGTGTACTAGGAATGGTTATCCCCACTTTTTCTCGGAAGCCGCTGTTTGGTTATAAGCCGCTTGTTTGCGGAATGGCATTTCTAGCAACATTGGGAATGGTGGTTTGGGCACATCATCAATATACCGTTGGTATGTCTTTGGCTGCGACCAAGTATTTTATGATTGGCACCATACTGACTTCAGTACCGGTAGGTTTGATGATTTTTACTTTTATACTTACCATGTGGCGTGGATCGATGACCTTCGAAACCCCCATGTTGTTTGCTATTGCGATCATTGTCATGTTTTCTTTTGCTGGGGTAACAGGCGTTATGCTAGCAGTTGTACCTGCTGACCTGCAGTACCATGATACCTATTTCGTTGTGGCTCACTTTCATTATGCATTAATACCTGGGGCTCTCTTTGGGCTTTATGCGGGTGTTTTTTATTGGCTACCAAAATGGACTGGCCATATGTACGACGAGAAACTGGGTAAAATCTTTTTTTGGTGGACAACTATGGGCTTTAATCTGACATTTTTTCCGCAGCACTTTCTCGGGTTGGCCGGCATGCCGCGGCGTATCGTGGATTACAATGTGCAGTTTACCGAGTTCAACATGGTTTCGAGTGTTGGTGGATTCATTTTTGGGCTATCACATTTACTATTTCTCTATATCATCATTAAAACAGTGAAGGGCGGGGAGAAAGCAGAGGCTAAAGCATGGGAAGGCGCAATGATTGGTACTCCAGGGTTGGAGTGGACACTGTCTTCACCTCCACCTCATCATAGCTTTTCAGTTCCTCCTGTTGTTAAGTGAAATAAAAAGCCCGCTGCTTTTAGAGAAGCTTCAGGAGGGTTGAGCTAATGAAAGAGAAAACTATGGTTCAGAAAGACATTGAGATGGATCGTAAACAGCGCCGTACCAATATTATTTTAGCGCTTGTTCTCGGATCAATAGCACTTATTGGTTTTGTTTGGCCATTGATAGTTATGGTTGGATAGCAAAAGAGCAATGCAGAAGCAGCTTGTAGCGATTGACGGAGTTAGGTTATGAAAAGCACAAGAAAGCTTATTCTGCTTATTAGTTTAATTCCAGTTTTAATGTTCGGCTTTGCTTTTGCGATGGTGCCTCTTTATGGCTTGTATTGTGAAGCCGCAGGAATAAACCAGCTGAAAGCAGCGGAGAAAGTAGCACCTCCGAGTAAAGAGGAGCAAACGATAGCGAATGGACGGCAAATTAAAGTGGAATTTGATGCCACTCTTCATAGTAGCCTTGACGCAGTAGTGTCGGAATTTCGTTCCCTTACACCCAGTATTATTTTAAAGCTGGGTGAGGTACACACTATAAACTATATTGTAAAAAATAAGAGCTCAAGGTCTATTGTCACACAGGCCGTACCCAGTATTACTCCATGGTGGGGGACAGAGCACTTCAAGAAAATCGAGTGTTTCTGTTTTCAGCAACAAACGTTGGCTCCTGGAGAGGAGAAAAAGATGGGCTTACAATTTTACGTCCATTCAGATATACCGGAAGACATAAAAACTCTAACTCTGTCTTATACTCTAATGGCTGTGTCGAACGTAACACAGTCGGTTGGATTGTAGTGGATGCGTTAATAATTAAAGGATGTAAAAGGAATCATTGATATGAGCTCGACCAATCAAGAATATTATGTTCCGGAAAATAGCCAGTGGCCAATTATTGGAGCCTTGGCGCTCTTTACCCTATTTGTTGGTTTTGCTTTTTGGACAAATGGGCTTTCAGTTGGGCCTATAATCAGTGGTGTAGGGCTGTTAATGCTTGTCTATCTTTTTCATGGATGGTTTTCAAGTGTCGTTGAAGAGAGCCTGTCTAATAAATACAATGAGAGGGTGGACGCATCGTTTCGGCAGGGTATGATTTGGTTTATCGTGTCTGAAGTGTTTTTCTTTATGGCCCTGTTCGGTACTTTATTTTATGTTAGGGCGATTGCTCTTCCTTGGTTAGGTGGTGAAGGCCATCTCGGCTCATCAAATTTATTGTGGCCTGAGTTTTCTGCTCAGTGGCCTCTTATTAATTTACCCGATGCGACAAATTTTACTGAGCCAAAAGAAGCGATGGGCGCGTTGGGGATTCCTCTTATAAATACCATAATATTGTTATCCAGTGGTGTTACGTTAACGTGGGCGCACCATGGTCTTAAGCATAACAACCAGAAAACGCTGATTGCAGGGCTTGCTGTGACAGTGGCTTTGGGGGTCGTGTTTTTTTGTTTTCAAATGTATGAATATGTTCATGCTTATCATGAGATGGATCTAACGCTTAAATCGGGTATTTACGGGTCAACCTTCTATATGCTAACTGGCTTTCATGGTTTCACGTTACCATGGGAACAATAATGCTATTTGTTATCTTGATTAGAAGTATTAAAGGGCACTTTACACCAGAAAAGCACTTTGCATTTGAAGGTGTTGCTTGGTATTGGCACTTTGTTGATGTTGTATGGTTAGGGCTGTACTTGTTTGTTTATTGGATGTAAATATTAAGAAATAAAAAACCGGCATATTGAAAAAGCATGCCGGTTTTTTTATTTATAAAGGAGTGTTTTTAGTAACACCTCAGCGAACTCTGTAACTGTTCAGATTGCGTTCAAATTTGAGCGTGAGCTGAGTAGTTACTGTTTTTATTATATTGGGTAAGTGAATATATTAAGCATTCGGTGAAATCCAGCCAAAATTGTACCCAGTCACAAGGAGGACAAGCAAGGTAAGTGAAAGTACGATCCTTAAAGCTAGAGATGTAAATATCCTCTTTTGGTTGCCACCATCCTTAGCCAAAAAAAAGGCCCCGGTGAAAAGGCTGAGCAAAATTAGCAGTAGGTTAATCAAAAGAACAATTTTAAACACTTTCAGTACTCAATCTGATTGGAAGGCATAATATACACCTCATATATAGGTGACACCACCATAAGAGCACCTCTAAATATTGTTGTTTGTCGATGGTGCTTTTTGCTTGCGGTATAATGCGGGTTCGGTGGTAATTCAGCTGTTTGTTGAAAATTCGAGAGGCACTTCCTATCAATTATTTTAAGAACCTTTACTTTTCCCCAAGCTGGGCGTTGATTGTGATTGGCCTATTTGTGGGCGGGGTTTGTTGTGGTTTTGGGTTTTGGCAGTTAGACCGGGCAGAAGAAAAAACCCTGCTTGCAGAGCGCATAAAAACCATGTCAGATTTGCCTGCTTTACCTTTGAATAGTTCAAATAACCTTGAAAAATTCAGGATAGCTCAGGCGGTGGGGCGATATCTACCCAGTGAGACATTCTATTTGGATAACATGATTTACAAGGGCCGGCCGGGTTATCATATAATCTCCCTTTTTGAACTTGATGGTAAAAAAGAACTCATATTGGTAAATAGAGGTTGGTTGGCTGGTTTAGCTGATCGTAGTGTATTGCCTAAAATGGAAACGCCTAGTGGAGAGAGAACCCTTAAGGGTTCTCTTGTATCGCCTAGAACTAGGCCTTTTTTTATGGGAGATGGAGAGCCTCATAAGCAAAAGTTACGCCTGTATATCAATATTGAGCAGTTAAGTAAAAGAATCAGCCGGCCTGTTTCCCCCTACGTAATGCAGTTACAGGGTGATAGTGAGGATGGTTTGATAATAAGCTGGCCTAAATTTGATTCAAAGGTCTCAATGCATATTGGCTATGCAATCCAATGGTTTGCATTCACGTTATTTGCATTAATTATGGTTATTTATTCCTGCTTTAAAAAGAAACGGCCAGCTCTGCAAGATTAAAGAATTTGTCTGTAGTGCTTACCCTTAAATTCCTGTTCGATGATTTGAGTTATATGAATGACTGAAGAAATAGAAATCAAGAAAAAGAAACGACGCCTTAACCCGCTCACTGTTATGGTTGTTCTTTTCGGCTTCCCTTATATCATTTCCTGGTACATGTTTTATTCTGGAGACTCACTTTTTTTTAAAGAAGGGAAAAGCCAGGGAGTGCTTGTTTCTCCGGTGCGAGAAATCCCCGAGTTTGAAACGGTTGATATTGCTGGAAATAAAGTTAGTCGTCAGCTGTTGCAAGGGAAGTGGTCTTTTCTGGTCGTCGGGCCATCTAAGTGTGATGAGCTTTGCAATGAAACAATAGTGATGCTTAGGCAGGTGAGGCGAGCCCAAGCGGTGGGCCGAAAGCGGGTGCAGCGCTTGTGGCTTCTAACAGAAAATACGCATAAAGCTGAATTAAATATACTGATAGAAGATGAACACCAAGGGCTAAATATTCTGATGCACTCTCCTCAAGCATCACAAATTCTCTATCCCGTACTCAACCCAGAAAATAGTACTATTGAAGATTTCTCGATTTTCTTGATTGACCCTTTGGGTAACCTGATGATGTATTACGAGCCTCGTACAGAAGGAAAGAAGGTGCTTAAAGACCTGAAGCATTTACTCAAATATTCTGAGTTAGGTGAATAGATGGTGGGTAGTTCTTGGTTTAAAGTACTTTCAATAGTTGCAACAGTGTTGGCGCTCGTTGTTATTGTGTTAGGAGCTTATGTTCGCCTTTCTGATGCTGGCTTGGGTTGTCCTGACTGGCCTGGGTGTTACGGGAAGGTCTTTGCTCCTACCTCTCAAACTGAGATAGAAAGTGCAAATACCGTCTTTCCTGAGCGGCCTGTTGAAATAGCGAAAGCCTGGAAAGAAATGGTACATCGATACTTTGCCAGTTTTCTCGGTTTGTTAATCGTGGCGATGGCAGCTATCGCATGGGTAAATCGAAAGCAAGCGGGCCAACAAGTATTGTTGCCTGTTTTCCTTGTAGGATTGGTGATTTTTCAGGGTATGCTGGGCATGTGGACAGTGACGCTTTTATTGAAACCTGTCGTTGTCACCATGCACCTTCTTGCAGGTATGCTGACGTTGGCATTGCTTTGGTTTGTTACCTTAAATACGCTCCAGGTTAATTATGAGCGTAATGTCAGCACTGATACCGGTAGGTTTTTCAAAATCTGGGCAGCGTTTGCTCTTATGGTCGTTTATTGTCAGATTGCATTAGGTGGATGGACCAGTACAAACTATGTTGCTCTACATTGCTGGGGCTTCCCCACTTGTCAGGGAAAGTGGCTTCCTGAAATGGATTTTTCAGAAGGTTTTACGTTATGGCGAGGTTTGGGTAAAAGCTATGAAGGGGGCGTTTTATCTAATGCTGCAGGTGTCGCTGTGCATTTTTCACATCGCTTAGGTGCTTTGCTTACATTTTTCATTGTTGGATCTCTTGGAGTAACGCTGCTATTTGCGGTAGAGTCGCGGATTGTAAAAATGGTATCGGTTGCAGTATTGCTGTTGCTCGTTACACAACTTTCCCTAGGTGTTGCCAACGTACTTTTGCACTTGCCGATTCCTGTGGCAGTATCTCATAACGGTGTAGCTGCTTTATTGTTGCTGTCGTTAGTATCACTGAATTTTTTTATCAGAATCGGTGGTCGAAAGCGGTAAGGGTAAAAAAGAATAAAGGTCATTGGCTAGTTTAGAGCATCTTGTAAGTGCTCAAATTTATGGGTGAGCGGGATAGTGACTAGCAAGAACATTAAAGCTGTTTCAAACCAGTCGTAAACAGTCTATTGAATAAGGATTAGGAGGGATTTAACGTGCCTGGAATACTATTAGAGAATCATAGTCGTGCTTCTTGGAGGCAATATCTTGAGCTGTGCAAACCCAATGTGGTTTTGCTCATTGCTTTTACTGCAATAGTCGGCATGGTGCTAGCAACAGATACTTTGGCTGTGAATTGGATTGCAGTAGTTTTTGGTACTTTGGGAATTGGCTTAGGGGCGGCCAGTGGGGCGGCAATTAACCATGTTGTGGATCAGAAAATAGACGCGGTTATGGACCGCACCAAAAATCGCCCTTTACCTACGGGCGGGCTCAGTTCGGAGTCTGCGTTAGTATTTGCGTTAATTCTTGCTGTTCTTTCAATGGTTATTTTAGTCAGCTTGGTAAATGTTCTTACCGCAGTTTTAACGCTTCTTTCTATGGTGGGTTATGCTGTTATTTATACGATGTATTTAAAACGAGCTACTCCTCATAATATTGTATTGGGAGGCGCTGCAGGCGCTGCTCCCCCAGTATTGGGGTGGGCGGCGGTGACAGGAGAGGTAACAGTTGAAGCGATGGTGTTGTTCCTGATTATTTTTATCTGGACTCCTCCTCATATTTGGGCGCTGGCTATTAAGCGACGGGATGATTATGCGGCGGCAGGTTTACCCATGTTGCCGGTAACCCATGGTATTGAATTCACCAAGCAGCAGGTTCTTCTTTACACATTTATGTTGCTTTCTGTCTCCTTGCTACCTTTTACTATTCATATGAGTGGTTTGCTGTACCTGTTTTCAGCTGTACTACTTGGCTTGGGCTTTATTTACCATGCGTTTAAGTTATACCGTCAAGCTGGTGATGAACATGCAATGAAAACCTTTGGTTTTTCGATTGTGTATTTAATGGCTTTATTTGCTGCTTTGTTAATTGATCACTTTATTGCTATTGGTATGTCTTCTGTTTCATAAAGGCATTTACTCCTTGCGCGAGTGATAATGTCTTATGTACCGTTAATATCTAATTCTATAAGGTTATGGGTTTATAATAAAAAGCCTGCCAAGTATTTTGGCAGGCTTTTTATTGGATGGCGTTTGTAAGAAATACCGCAAATACGCTTGCTAGGCCCACAAACCTTGGTCTTTGTTCTCAACCATTTCAAAGCGTGTAAATGCAGGCCGAGCTTTAAAAACCTCAACATTCTCTTTGAGACTGCCAAGTGCTTTGGCAATGTCTGAACGGGATAATTTTGACTCAGCCCCGACAATGACTCTTGCTAGTTGTAGTTTTTCTGAAAATTCAGAATAATAAAACTCTTGACTAGGTTGCTCTAGAGGTAGGAAGGCTCGATATTCTTCTTCATACTCCCAGTCTACGTACTTCGTTTTTAGCAGTTCCATTACTAAACTTTCGCCTAACTCACCATCGTGGGTGACGCGTTTTTCTATATAGGTAATTTTCTCAAGGCAGTTCTTGGGAACATCAAAACCAAGACAGACGCCGCTGTGTCGATTTGCATAGTGCGCCCACTGGACAGGGTTTTGCCAATTTGCACTAAAACAAATTACGCCAAATTTCTTGGCCACCTCTTTCTTCGCAGCCTTTATGGCTTTCCTGAAATCACGATTGGACATCTCTGGACTAAAGAGCTCAAATGGGTCGTTGAGGGCCATTATGTTGGAAATTTTTAGCCTTTTTTCTCTTAAATCTTTAAGGCCGAACTCCTCATTTACGAAATGGTAAACTCTCATGCTTTATAGTTTAAGCATTACAGAGTTTGCTGAATAGTGGCTTCTTTTCCTGCAAGCAGCACTTTGATTATTACCCATAAGAAAAGCGCTCCCCCGATAATAGAAATTAACCCACCAAGCCCCATCATTCCCATCCCCGCAATTTCTGGTAGGCGATCCAAGCCTTGAGCTGTGCCAGCAGTTTTACGCTGTACTCCGTACCCTCCCGACCAAGCCAAACCCAAAATATGCATCAGTTGCCCACCGCCATAAATATAAGGTTGCCAGTGAGCGAGCCTTATATTTGGTTTGCCGTAGCCGAATTGGGGGATGAAGTAATAGCTTAAACCCATAAAAGCCAGAGTCACACCAACTATTGAGCCGTGGTAATGGGCAGGAATGACCACGTTAACCCCCTCAATCAAAAACCCAATGATTCCACCCGCAGCGAATAATCCTAGTGAGGTGTAGAGGCATGCTCTGTAATGTCTATCCTCCGGAGCCGCTTTGTTATTTGACAGTAACCACGCTGTAAGGAGCAGTCCGATAGG
>JAESUE010000174.1 GCA_016763235.1 Pseudomonadales bacterium | reverse complement strand
GAAAAACCAGGGATAAATCCTGATTATCTATTGGCAAACCCTGACCAAGTTTCACCCAATCCAACGCCCACTGGTACAACCATAACAGCAGCTCTTCAATAGGAAGCTCTTGTAAAGATTTAGCTACCACCAAGGGCTCTGCCTGTCTCAGGCGCAACGCAAGCAACTGTTTGGCAATTAGCTCGCGCTGATCCAGCCACGCCCACTGTTGAGCCTGCAAGGCCTTTAGTGGCGCGCCACCGGTAATAGCGAGCAAGGTTTTCGCTTGCTCATGATCCCTTACAAGCGGTGTCAACCAAAGCAAAGACTGCTCCAGGCTCGGCACGTGAAAATGAAGGTGCTGGCAACGGCTTTTAATGGTTGGCATCACGGCACCGGTCTTGGCGCTTATCAGAATTAACAGGCATTGCTCCCCTGGCTCCTCAAGGACTTTTAGCAGAGCATTTGCCGCTGACTCGGTCATATCTTCAGCGCCATTGACCACAATACAGCGGTAACCATCTAACTGCGCACGCTTAGATAAAAAGTTTCCCACCTCACGAACCTGATCAATACTAATGTTTTTTTTCTTTTCCAGACGCTCAATAATTTTTAAGTCAGGGTGACTACCAGATATTCGTAGCAGGCAACTCTTGCACTCACCACACGCTGATTCACCCTTGCCTTGTTTTTCCCGCTGCTGGCAAAGCATTCTATCTACCAAGCTGGCAGCAAAGTTCTGTTTCCCCACCCCCTGCGCGCCCAAAAACAGCAGAGCATGAGGCAAACGCCCCGACTTCTGACTGCCAACAATCTGCTCCCATTGCCGCTGCTGCCAGGGATAAGGAAGAGCTGGACTGGTGATATCGAGAAAGCTGCTCATGTCTAAATCAGGCGCTCAAGAGCAGCGCGAATACTATCTTGCACCGAGGATAAAGGTTTAGACGCATCCACTACCGCATAACTGGGCGGATTTTGCTCTGCACGGGCAAGGTAAGCCTGCCTCACCCTCGAAAAAAATTCCAGGTTTTCCTGCTCAAAACGATCCAAAGTACCGCGCTTTGCAACACGCTCCATACCCAGCTCAACAGGCAAATCGAGAAGAATAACCAAATCAGGTCGTAGACTCCCTTGCACCAACCTTTCTAACTGGTGAATTGTATCGAAGGACATTTCTCTCCCTCCACCCTGATAGGCAAAACTAGCATCTGTGAATCGATCAGATACAACCCAGCGCCCCTGTTTCAAGGCAGGCACAATAAGACTCTGCAGATGCTGGGCGCGAGCAGCGAAGATGAGCAATAGCTCGGCATTTTCGCACACAGCCTCATCGCGGGGGCTTAGTAGTAACTCGCGAATTTCCTCAGCGAAAGGAGTCCCGCCAGGCTCACGCGTTACCAGTACATCTTTACCATTGTCATCTAAAAACTCTTTGATAAAGGCGAGATTACTGCTTTTACCGGCTCCCTCTGTGCCTTCCAGGCTAATAAAAACCCCTGATTTCTTGTCACTCATGCTCTATCAATCTCTAAAATTTATCTCTGGGGAGTCGAGCGATAATCAGACCGCCTTTTCCACTGGTATTTTTTTACCGCATTATTGTGCGCCTTCAGGCTTGAAGAAAAATAATGGCTACCATTACCCTTTGCAACAAAATACAAACTGTCGCCCTCCTTGGGGTGCAAACTTGCGTGAATCGCCTCTCGCCCCGCCATAGCTATAGGCGTAGGCGGCAATCCAGATATAACATAAGTATTGTAGGGAGTTCTGGTTTTCAAATCCTTACGGGTAAGATTGCCATTATAGCTTTCGCCTAAACCATATATCACTGTAGGGTCGGTTTGAAGGCGCATTTTTTTCTTTATACGTCGAACAAAAACACCCGCAATTTCTGCTCGCTCCTCCGCTAGCCCCGTTTCTTTTTCCACAATCGACGCCATGATAAGTGCCTCATATTGCCTCTTATAGGGTAATCCTTTGGGACGCTTTTGCCATTCATCTGCAAGTACTTTTTGCATTCGCACATAAGCCCGTTTAAGCAAAGAAAGGTCCGTATCGGAGCGTGAAAAGTGGTAGGTATCTGCAAAAAAAAGCCCTTCTGCCGATTCTAACTCGAACCCCAAGGCCTGCTGCAGCTGAGACCCTGGAGAGACCTCAAGTACGTGCATTAACTTTTCTTCTTGCTCCAGGGCGACTAAAAGTTCTTTCAAAGACCAACCTTCAACAATGGTAAAGGCGTGTTGAATACTTCGGCCCTTAATAAACCGCGCAAGGATCTCCAGCGGTGTCTGGCCGTTATCAAGGCGGTACTCTCCTGCTTTCAACTGTGCAGACTTTCCACTAAAACGCCCATATATCATCAGTGGCCAAGGGCTATCTAGCACGCCTCTGGCATATAAGCGCTCAGTAATACGTCGAAATGAGCTACCGCTGGGAATATTAAAGTCCATATGGCTACTGGATAACTCCACAGGGCTATTTAACGTGCGATAAGCCAGATAGCTAAAAGTCACACCTAGAATAAAAACAAGTCCAACGGAGAAAACAAGAAAGCGTTTGACGAGTTTAATCACCACAAACACCTCGAATCCACGACTGCGCTGCCTTGGTTAAGCTTCCAACTGACCAGCGTTTAGATTCTAAGAGAGTGACTGGCCAAATACCAAAAATACTATTACAAACGAATACCTCGTCCGCCTCATAAAGCTGCTCAATACAAATGTTATCACTGATAGACGTTTCTACTTGATGTTGATTTGCCATATCCAATATGTAACTACGCATAACGCCCGCAACGCCAGCTCTCCTCAAGCCAGGTGTACACAAGGTGTTATCCCGAACAATAAAGAGATTACTCATCGTGCCTTCGATGATCCCCCCGCGCTCATCAAGCATTAGGCCTTCTTTAATATCCGGGTTATTCCACTCATTACGCGCCATAACACTATCAAGACGATTAAGATGCTTTAAGCCCGCTATTGCAGGGTTAACACTTACTGGGGTATCGCAAATCCTGATCTGAATACCACCTTCCCGATAACTTGTGGGATAACCTGGGTGATCAAAAAGAAGAACAGCTCGTTGAGGCGTCGTATTGGACTCAGAGAAAGAGTAACCCCGACCACCTACCCCACGGCTCACAATAACCTTAAGTATGGCCTTTCCCGAAGAAGCGATCAGGCCTTCTTGGCAAGCCTGGCGCAGAAAATCTTGCAACTCGTCTTGCAGGGTCTCTATTACAAGCGGGAGCCGCAATTGGTTTGCACCGGATCCCAAACGATTCAGGTGCTGCTCAAGCAATCGCAGGCTTCCTGATTCATACAAAATGGTTTCAAAAAGCCCATCACCGTATGCCAAGCCCCTGTCCGACAGTGACACTGAATGACATTCAGCGCCATTCACCCAAGATTTTTTCATCTTCAGCCCCGTACAGATAAAACAGTAACATCCCAGAGAACTCTGTAACTGTCAGATTGCGTTCAAATTTGAGCAGAATAAGGCGAAAAATGTACGTTTATACCTATAAATGATCATTTTTTAACGCTGTTATGCGCGAATTTGAGCATAAGCTGAGGTGTTACATAAAACAGAAGGTAAAACCACGACCAATAGAGCAATTACTGGGCGATTGTGCTTTAGCCTAGACCAATCAGATAAGCTTACACATAAAAAAGGCCACTATACTAAAACAAGTATAGCGGCCTCTCTGCAAATTTATGCATATGGGCTTAAATAAGCGACATACACAAAAAACTCTAACTTACTGATTTCCTTTAACGTAGCTAATCGCCAAGCCAACAGATGTAATCTTCTCAGCTTCTTCATCAGGAATCTCTGTTTCGAACTCTTCTTCCAGAGCCATAACCAGCTCAACAGTATCTAATGAATCCGCACCGAGATCATCAACGAAAGACGCCTCTACCTTCACTTCTTCCAAGTCTACGCCCAACTGCTCAGCAACAATTTTCTTTACACGATCTTCAATAGTACTCATATCTTTATTCTCTTGTAATTGAAAACTTCCCTACGACAAACCGTCGGCGGGAAGTGTAGTAAAACTCCGACCCAATAATCAAGCCAGATGCTAAGTTTTTAACCCATAAACATGCCGCCATTGACATGCATCGTGCTTCCAGTGATGTAGCTCGCTTTATCTGAAGCCAAAAAACCGACTGCGGAAGCAATTTCTTCCGGGGCACCTAAGCGTCCAAGAGGAACCTTAAGCAACAATGCTTCTTTGTGAGCATCAGCCAAACCACTTGTCATATCTGTCTCAATAAAACCGGGAGCAACAGCATTCACAGTAATGCTTCGGCTAGCAACTTCGTGCGCTAAAGCACGAGTAAAACCTTCGAGACCACTTTTTGAGGCAGAGTAGTTACACTGACCAGCATTTCCGGTTGAAGCCACGACAGAGCTAATATTCACAATGCGCCCCCAACGGGCCTTTGTCATACCTCGCAACACGGCTTTTGTTACACGGTAGAGAGAGGAAAGATTCGTATCAATCACCCCATTCCATTCCTCTTCCTTCATACGCATCACCAGGTTATCCTTGGTGATACCGGCATTATTAATAACAATCAACGGAGCACCAAATTTTTCCTGGATATGCTTTATCCCAGCATCCACGGATGAAGCATCAGTGACATTCATCATTAAGCCCTCACCCTTAGCCGAAGCACCTGACAGGTAGTCAGAAATCCCCGCAGCACCATTTTCGGTGGTGGCCGTGCCTATCACGATGGCACCCTGTTCAGCTAAATTAAGTGCTATCGCCTTTCCAATTCCCCGGCTCGCACCAGTTACCAAAGCAACTTTATCTGTGAGTGACATATACTTCCCTTCTTTTCTTTATGGCTATTTAGCCAAAGCTGCGTGAAAGCCAGCCGGATCCTGCAGAATACTTCCTACAAGCTTTTTATCAATACGCTTATTCAGGCCTGTCAGAACTTTGCCTGGGCCACACTCACAACCCACCTCGGCACCCAGTCCGACTAATTTCTGTACCACTCGAACCCATTGAACCGGATTATACATTTGGCGAACCAGTGCCGCTTTAATGGCAGAGACGTCCGTTTCAACCGTGGCGTCCACGTTATTAACCACGGGGATAATCGGGCTAATGATGTCGATGCCATCCAGTTCTATCTGGAGTTGTTCCGCCGCAGGCTTCATAAGTGAGCAGTGGGAAGGAACACTCACAGCCAAAGGAATAACCTTTCTGGCTCCCTCAGCTTTAAGAAGTTCGCCTGCTCTTTCAACCGCCTCTTTATCTCCAGCGATTACAACCTGCCCGGGAGAATTATAATTAACCGGGGAGACAACTTGCCCTTCCGCTGCCTGCTGACAAAGTGTTTGGACAAGCTCATCATCCAAACCCAGAATAGCCGCCATCGCACCCTGCCCAGCAGGGACAGCCTGTTGCATTAGCTCACCGCGCTTCCTGACTAATCGCACGCCGTCTGCAAGGGACATAGCACCCGCACACACCAAGGCAGTATATTCACCAAGACTATGACCAGCCATAGCAAGGGGCTCAGCTCCACCTTGCTCACCCCAAGCCCTCCAAATAGCAACGCCGGTCGTTAATAAAGCGGGTTGAGTGACATCAGTTTGATTAAGCTGCTCAGCAGAGCCATTTTGAACAAGGTCCCAAAGATCATAACCCAAGGCTTCAGAAGCTTTAGAGAAGGTATTTTCAATCAGACCAAATTCGCTAGCAAGCTCCTTTAACATCCCCACCGATTGTGAGCCCTGACCGGGGTAAATAAATGCAATTTTTGACGACATAGTGAATTCCTGTGTAAATTTCCAACCCCTCCCTTGCTCAGCACGGTATTGTTATTTTTGGGCATGAGTCTTACTAAGGAAAACCTCAAGCGTACTAATAAATACTATTCACAAATACGCTTAGTGCGGATAATACTATATTTGTAACACCTCAGCGAACTCTGTAACTGTTCGAATTATGTTCAAATTTGAGCGTAAACTGAGTAGTTACCTATATTTTAACCTTCACTGGCCTTGCTTTCAGTTTTATCCGAAAACCAGTCTTCAATAAGGTGAGGAATATTTTTTTCAACTTCCAGAGCGGCTAATCTGATAGCAGTTGCAAAGCTTGCACGATCAGCACTACCGTGGCTTTTAATGACCACTCCCCGTAAACCAATCATGGTGCCGCCGTTGTATTCACCCGGATCCATTTTCTTTTTTAGACCGAGCAATACAGGTAGAAAGGTTAAGCCAGAGAGCTTTGTTAGCCAGTTCCGGTTGATGCCGTCCTTGACGAACTGGGAGAACATGCGCGCCGTTCCCTCGCAAGCTTTAAGTGTAACATTACCGGAAAAGCCATCACAGGCAACCACATCGGCCTCCCCCCTGAAAATCCCATCGGCTTCAATAAAACCAATATAATTTATTCGCGGATCAGCACGCAATAGGTCGGCAGCCTCTTTAATGACTTCGTTGCCCTTAGTTTCTTCCGTTCCAATATTGAGCAAGCCAACTCTTGGGGCGGAAATACCGTCTACTGCTTGAGATAAAATAGAGCCCATTAAGGCAAACTGATAGAGCTGCTCAGCACTACAGTCAATATTTGCACCCAAATCTAGCAGATGACAGTGCCCTGTCACCGATGGAATATTAAAAACAATGGCTGGACGATCAATACCAGGAGGCGTTTTCAGTACAAAGCGACTGACAGCCATTAAAGCACCGGTGTTCCCCGCGCTTACGCTGGCATCGGCCAACTTTTCTTTGACCAGATTGATTGAAATGCGCATTGAGGAATCCTTCTTATTGCGCATAGCAACAGAGGGTTTTTCATCCATAGCCACCACTTCAGTAGTGTGCTTAATTTGAATGCGGTCTTTTACTGCAGAAAAGTCTCTGCACTTATTAAGTTCATTTTCTATACTGCTTTTATCCCCAACCAAGATCAAATGCAGCCGTGGATTTGCACGCGCAGAATCAATGCTGGCGGGAACCGTGACACAAACGCCATGATCCCCCCCCATAGCATCAACAGCAACCGTCACTGAAGAAGTTTTCATCCTATGAGAGGTCATCCATTTTAAGGTTATTCGTCGTCGTCTTCTTCTGCTTCTACCACAACCTGCTTGCCACGATAAAAACCATCAGCGCTCACATGATGACGTAGATGAAGCTCACCAGTTGCCTGCTCTTCAGACAGAGTAGGTCCAGCTAGACTATCGTGAGAACGACGCATACCTCTTCGAGAGCGTGATTTTTTACTTTTTTGTACTGCCATGATCGGCTCCTGTTATAACTTGCGGTATTGCTAAAATGTATTAAATATAAGCTCTTATCGAGCCAACAAACTATCCGTTCTTTTTCTTAATTCCGGCCAACAACTCAAATGGGCTTCGCTTAACTTCGCTGCTTTCTGCAAAACCTTTACTTTGAGGCTGGTGATCTGGCGCCCTACACTCACCTTCCTCATGCATGGGGATCGGTGGAAGCGCTAGCAGTAATTCTTCCTCAATCAAATCAAATAGCGAAACAGCCTCATCTTCCACAATAATGACATCATAAGTCTTTGGGGCGTCTTCAAAAGAAGATTTATCCTTTATAAAGACCCAATTGACTGCAGCATCAAGCGGAGAAGGCACAACACCAAGGCATCGCTGACAAACCATACCAACACGGGCTTTAACAAAACCAGAAGCTGATGCATAACCCAGCTTGTCTCGCTCGAAAGCTAGCTCAACTTCAGCAAAATTGTTTTCTGTACTTTCTTCATTGGACAGCTCCCCCTTTAAGCGAAGCAGCGAGCACAGTTCAAAAGAACCGCGCACTATCGCCCCTTTGGTCACTAATTTGAAGGGTTCAATCATCTTTGGTAAAGGGTGCTCAGACATAGGGGCGAAATGATAGGCATCTACCATGCGACTGTCAAAGACTAATGCACAATATTACAAAATTTATTTAGCAATATTCATTCTGCACGCCAAGCACCATACCCAAATGGTCATAATTATGACTGAACACCCCTATATTTAGAGACGGGACTCTATAGAGCGGTGACTTCCAACACCCAAGCGCATAGCCAAGGCCTCTGCGACCGCGACCCCCATTCTTTCCATTAATTGCTCCACTGGGCTTGGGCGAACGGTATAATCGACGATCTCCTCTACTCCAATTTTATCTCTTGCTACAGCGCCAGCACTGGAAAAACCATCAATCAAACCCAAATCTTTTGCATCAGAGCCATTCCAAAACAAGCCGGAGAATATTTTTGGATCAGGTTTCAAACGCTCACCCCGACCATCTTTAACGCGCATTATAAACTGCTGATGCACACCATCAAGCATTCTTTGCATATGGCGCATCTCACCCTCTTTCAGTGGGGAGAAAGGGTCTAACAGAGCTTTATGTTCACCGGCAGTCAACATTCGGCGCTCTACACCTATCTTTTTCATTAGCTTTTCAAAGCCAAACCCGCCCCCAAGGCGCACACCAATGGAACCCACGATACTCGCTGGATTGGCATAAATTTCATCTGCTGCTGCAGCAATATAATAACCACCTGACGCGCCAATATCGCTGATTACTGCGTACAGTTTTTTCGGATAAAGAACCTGAAGGCGTTTAATTTCGGCAAAAACATAGTCAGAATGCACCGCGCTGCCACCTGGGCTATTGATCCGCAGAATTATCGCTTTAGCGGCATCGTTTTCAAACGCTTCCCGCAACCCTTGAACAATATTATCAGCACTGGCTTCCTGCCCGTCTGCAATAACGCCATAAACATCTACAACTGCCGTATGAGACTTTGAAGGCGAAGAAGGAAGCTTGGAATCCCCGTTCATCAACAGGTACCCTACTCCAAACAAATACCCGAAGGTTAGCAGCTTAAAAAATACACTCCAGCGTCGCGCCCTGCGCTGCTCCACGGCTGTAGTCATCATCATCTTTTCAAGCAGCTGCCACTCTTTGCCATCGCTATCTTTTAAATTGCTCACAGAGTCTCCTTAAGACGCTTATGTTTTACTTTCTCACTTCATTTCAGAGAGTCTAGCGCGAATAATCTCTTCTACATCGACAAATGAGCAATCAATTGGCTCATTTCGTCAACACAATACCGAGGATGATAAGCATGCAGGCGCTCCACATCATGCACACCGTAACTTACTGCAACAGGCACAACACCCGCATTTCTCGCCATTTCCATATCGTATTCGGTATCTCCAACCATGAGAACTCTTTCAGGAGCACATGCCAATTCATCCATTAGCTCATACAACATAAGCGGATCAGGCTTTGAAGCAGTTTCATCTGCACAACGGGAGCCACTAAAAAACTGCCCGACATTCGTGTTATTAAGGACACGATCCAAACCCCGCCGACTTTTCCCCGTCGCCACAGCAAGCGTATAACCCAATCGTCCCAGCTCAGCCAAACCCTCTTCTACGCCGGGGAAAAAAGGCGTGTGAGTTTTGTCATTCTCGGCATAATGAGTCGAATACTGAGCTTGTAGAACAGTGCGCACCGTCGAACTTTCACTTGGGAACAACCGTTCTAATGCTTGCGGCAAACCAAGGCCAATAATTTCTTCCACCTCTTTCTGCCCCGGCGGAATAATACCTTCGTCCCTGGCTGCAGACTGCATACAGGAAACAATTTTGGCCGCAGAATCCATCAATGTGCCATCCCAGTCAAACACTACCAAATCGTATTCACGACTCATTGACCCTTCTCCAGAACATCTAGCACCTTTTGTAAATCAGCATCCAGTGGCGCCTCCACCCGAAAAATATCTTCAGGCCCAGGCAAAGTAAAAGCCAAGGAGTGCGCATGTAGAAATAAACGTTTTAAACCCAACTTTTTCATTCGCTGATTGCTCTCCGCCAAGGCATAACGCTGATCACCGAGTATCGCATGCCCCACGAATTGTGCGTGCACGCGAATCTGATGAGTTCGCCCAGTTATTGGTTTGGCGACCACCAATGTGGCATCTTGGTAACGTTTTTCAACATGAAATAAGGTTTTTGATGCCTTCCCATCCACCGCCACACGAACGTGTCTTTCTCCTGAGGCCAGCACGTTTTTTTTCAGCGGTGCATCAATAAGGTGTTCGCGACCACTCCAGCGGCCATCCAATAGCGCCGTATACTGTTTATGCATACCGCCTTCTCTTAACTGTCGATGAAGATCCAGCAACACTCCTCTCTTCTTGGCGATCAGCAAACAGCCTGATGTATCTTTATCTATACGATGCACCAACTCTAGAAATCCGCATTGAGATCTCATGCTGCGAAGCGCTTCAATCAAGCCTAATTGAATACCGCTACCGCCATGTACTGCCACCCCTGTCGGTTTATTTACCGCGAGCAGCAAATCATCCTCATACAAGATTCGCGACTCAAGCAGCGCCACGAACTTACGTCCTGGCAAGGAAGGAACAGCGCTTTCTTCAAACATTATGGGAGGAATCCTCACGCTATCGCCAATGGATAGCTTAAACTCCGGTTTAATGCGTTTTTTATTAACCCTTACCTCGCCTTTTCTCAGCGCACGATAAATCCTAGATTTAGGAACCCCTTTCATGGTGCGAAGGAGATAGTTATCAATACGCTGGCCTTGAGAGTTTTCATCGATAGAGTTAAAGGAAACCCTAGGCGCGGATGAAGGACTGGAGGGCTCACCGGAACCCTTGCTGGAATTTTTTGATGCGCTAGCGCTAGAATCTGTCATGGCGCAATCATACCAGCTTGGCATTAAATTTGATGCAAGAAGAAAAAATGCTATACTCCACCTACCTTTACTTGCAACACCCGTTTCGGCACATTTTAAAAAACCGGAAATGGTCAGAAGTTTGCAATCCATGAGACAGCTAAAGGTGCCAAGGAAGATTGGTTTTTAAGAAGACGGAAAGCTTATACAAATTTCGCTTTTGCGCCAAGAGCAGGCCCAGAAAAGCATTTCTTTGCGCAAAGCAAAACAGGGTGATAGCTCCCTGAACCAACAGATTATGACCCGCGAAGGGCTTATCCTCCGCGGGATATTTAATTAACTGCTATCTCGAATACGCTTAGAAAAAACAGATTTTGCAATTAAGCAACACCCCTGCAGTACGAAAATATTGCACAACAGGGGTTTTGGCTAACTAAACTTACAGAAGAGCGCCCCATATCAGAGTTAGATATCTCTTAGACAAAGGCCTCAGAGTTAAGCTTAAAAGTCACTTAAGGCAAGTTAAGCGGCTGTTTCTTATTTACAGTGAGCATTATCCGGCACTACCAATTTGCTTGAACCGCAGACTTAAACATAAGACCAGCGTCAAGCGCTAAAGACTCAAGCAACTATGTACGCTCTTAAAATAAGCGTCCAATGAAATGAGCGCTAGCTATAAACCGGAAAAATAAAGATATGACGACATCATCAGCTCGACTCAAAAAGCAGTGCTGACGATGTAAGAACCAGCAGAGCTCACAATGTCGACCCTCACATTACGACCTGCTTCAATTTTCGTCACATCACCGCAAAACTGTCTTAAACAAGCCAACCTGCTTTATTCAGCGCAACAGTGAGCCTGCCAGTAGTAATCAGGCACTAAAACTGCGCATTATTGCCCTGCCTGTACTTTCTACCGTCTTTGGGATTGCCCAATACGAAAACGGTAACACATGAAAAGAATGCTTATAAACGCAACTCACGCGGAAGAAATACGCGTTGCACTTGTCGATAGCCAAAGACTCTATGATCTTGATATTGAACCTCAGACCCGCGAACAAAAAAAATCCAACATCTATAAAGGTAAAATCACCCGAGTTGAGCCCAGCCTAGAAGCAGCTTTTGTAGACTTTGGCTCTGAACGCCACGGCTTCCTCCCGTTAAAAGAAATATCAAAAGAATATTTCAGCAAAAATCCTTCTGAAATCTCCGGTCGCATCAACATTAAAGATGTTATCAAATCTGGCCAAGAAGTTGTCGTCCAGGTTGATAAAGAGGAGCGCGGAAATAAAGGCGCGGCTCTAACTACATTCATCAGCTTGGCAGGACGCTACCTTGTTCTAATGCCAAACAACCCCCGCGCAGGCGGCATATCCCGAAAAATAGAAGGCAGCGACCGGGATAGCCTGAAAGACGCAATGAACTCACTCGAAGTCCCAGCTGGCATGGGCGTTATTGTACGCACCGCAGGTGTTGGTCGAGCAGCAGAAGAGCTGCAGCATGACCTGAACTACCTTGGCCAACTATGGGGTAGCATCAAAAGCGCCGCTGACTCAAAACCCTCTCCGCTGCTTATCCACCAAGATGGCAATGTCATTATCCGCGCAATTCGGGACTATTTGCGCCAAGATATCGATGAAGTACTGGTAGACAACGAAGCAGCGTACCAAGAAGCACAAAAATTCATTAGCCAAGTCATGCCCAGTTTCAAAGATAAGGTGAACCGTTATCAGGACACCATCCCCCTCTTCAACCGGTACCAAATTGAAAGCCAGATAGAAACGGCCTTCCAGAGAGAAGTTCAACTACCCTCTGGCGGCTCCATTGTGATTGACCCTACCGAAGCATTGGTCTCCATCGACATTAACTCAGCTCGCGCAACACGCGGCTCGGATATTGAAGAAACAGCGCTTAATACAAATCTTGAGGCCGTCGATGAAATTACTCGCCAGCTGCGCTTGAGAGATATCGGCGGACTTATCGTGATCGACTTTATCGACATGGGGCCAGCCAGAAACCAACGTGAAGTAGAAAACCGCATCCGCAAAGAGCTTTCCTCTGATCGCGCACGCATTGAGATCGGCCGCATTTCACAATTTGGCCTGATGGAGCTATCCCGTCAACGTATGCGTCCATCTCTTGGAGAAACCAGCGGACAGGTTTGTCCCCGCTGTGACGGCCAAGGCAGCATCAGAGATGTTAATTCACTCGGCTTATCCATCATTCGTATCATCGAAGAAGAAGCAATTAAAGAAAACACTGGGCATATTATCGCCCAGCTGCCCATTGACGTTGCCACATACTTGCTCAATGAGAAGCGAGAAATGGTTTTTGAGCTGGAGCGTCGACACAACCTCAGGATTGTACTGGTTCCCAATGTAAACCTCGAAACCCCCCATTACGAAATATCTCGTATGAAACAAGACGAGGAAAATGGACAGCTACTAAATTCAAGCAGTGTCACCCTTATCGAAAGAACAGAAAACCCTGTCGTTCCTTTCCCTTCATTGGAACAAGCCAAGCTCAGGCAGAAACAACAACCAATCGTGCAAGCCAATACACTAGGCACGACAGCACCAGCCCAGCCGCAAGCAAGCAAAAAATCAGAACAAGAAGGCTTTTTCAAACGCCTTGGAGCCATTTTCGGCCTCAGTAATACAGCAGAAGCCAGCCCAGAAAAAACCAAAAAACCTAGCCAGACAAGTTCTGCCCCTCAGCAAGCGAAACCCCAGGGTCGCCCTAGCAACCAGGGTTCACGAAAAAACCCACGTAATGATTCAAGAAGTGACACCCGCCCAAACAGAGGCGGTAATAAGCAAGACAATAGTGCGCGAAAGCAACGCCCAAATACTGATACCAATAAAAAGCCGCACAACGAAAGAAATGAAAAACAAGGTGAAAGAAAAGGTGGGGAGCAACAAAAAGAAAACAAGGCGCCTCGCCGAGATCGCAACAAAAATCCCGCTCCCAAGAAGCCACCGTTGAAACGAGGTTCAGAGGAGAGTGCATTAAATACAACCGCAAGCACTACGGCCCCAGAAAAGAATACCCGTAGACGCAACAATGAAAATCTAGCTGAAAAACAAG
>JAESUE010000173.1 GCA_016763235.1 Pseudomonadales bacterium | reverse complement strand
CCTGAAGCCCTGCAACACCAACACCGATTACAAATGTTTTCGCTGGAGAAATAGTTCCCGCAGGGGTCATCATCATAGGAAGAATTACTTCCAGCTCACTCGCTGCTCGAATGACTGTCATATAACCAGCAAGGTTCGCCTGCGAGCTAAGTGCATCCATTTTCTGAGCACGAGTAGTACGAGGGATCATCTCCATGCTAATAGCCTGAACGCCAGCCTCAGAGAAGGCTTTAACTAATTCAAGATTATTAAAAGGATCCAAATAACTAATATGAATAGAACCTTTTTTAAGCATTTTAATTTCTTGTTGCTCAGGTGCGCGCACTCTTATCACTACATCGGCTTGAGAAAGCAGCTTTTTACGATCTTTAACAATCGTTGCGCCTGCTTCCTTATATAGTTCATCCGAGTAGCCTGCTTCTTCACCTAAACCAGCTTGTACAGAAACCTCTATCCCCTGCTTTACCAACTTGGCAACAATGCTTGGCACTGTGGCACAGCGCCTTTCATCAGGGTGGGTTTCGACAGGTACACTAATTCGCATGAGTCCCCTCTCCAATTGGTATCTAAATTTCCAAGTTTTATACTGCTTACCAAGGGCCTTTTATTTAAAGGCACCTCAAATTATTTTACGCCCCATAAACGGACACACTTGCCCATCTTTGGGGCGCAGAATCCTAGCACACCCTTAGAATGGAAGTCTTGCGATTTTTAACATAATCGTAAGATTATCTGAAATTCACGACCCTTTAAGCATCTCTGTCACGTTTTCACACCGCGCGCGCGCCCTCTCTAGCAGCATGTGATCCCCTTGCCTATCAGCATACTTGGTGTAAACTTGGGTTGCTTTGCTCAGGGGCATAATAACAATGTAGTAACAAGCCCCATAATTTATCGGTGATAGCTCTTCTAAGCATGAAGGCGTAAAGGGAGCCTACCGTTTTCCACTTTAACAACAACCATAAAAATAAGGATTATTGACCATGGCATATCAAACAGTTTGCGCAGAAGGCTCCCTTGAAGTCGGCACCATGACCAAATTCAAGCTGGATGGAACAAATGTGTTGCTGTACCGCTTAGAGGATGGTTACTACGCCACCCAAAGACGCTGCTCCCACATGCGCCTTCCCCTAGATAAAGGAACCATCGACGGCGACATTGTACAGTGCCCTATCCATAGAGCGCGTTTTAACATCAAATCTGGTGAAGTAGACAACTGGGCGAGCTTTCCTCCAGGAATACAGATATGCAACGTACTTCTTAGTGAAAAAGCACTTAAGACATTCCCAGTAAAAGTCGAGAATGGCCAAGTACATATTGATGTTAAAGAAGAAGCGCTAGAGTCTGCTTAAAACCCCTTCCTGAAAACCTTTCTGTGAAATAAATGTATGTCATAACGTTGCCTTGTCGTTATGGTATACATTCCTCTATTTGACTGCCCGACACCCTCCGATACACTATGCGCAGCATGTAACACCTCAGCGAACTCTGTAAGAGTTCAGATTGCGTTCAAATTTGAGCAGAACAAGGCGAAAAATGTGCGTTTATACCGATAAATGATCATTTTTTAACGCTGCTATGCACGAATTTGAGCGTGAGCTGAGCAGTTACCGCAGCATTTACCTAAATCGGAGGATCCTCATCGTGTCAGACCTACCCCCCAAACTGCTAAATCTTCTTGATCTCGAACAAATCGAAGTTAATATCTTTCGGGGTAGAAGCCATAAAACTGGCGCACCCCAAGTATTTGGCGGCCAGGTTCTTGGCCAAGCATTGCTCTCTGCATCAAAAACAGTTGAAGGCTTTTCCACCCATTCATTGCATGCATACTTTTTACGTGGCGGCGACATGAATGCACCTATTCTTTATGAAGTAGAACGTATTCGCGATGGCCGAAGTTTCTGCACCCGTCGAGTAGTAGCCATTCAACATGGTCGCCCCATTTTTAATATGTCAGCCTCCTTTCAGGTTAGCGAAGATGGTTTAGAGCATCAATTAGAAATGCCCCCCGTCCCAAGACCCGACAAGCTCACCGATGACCGCTCGATAAAAAAAACCATCTTAGAAAAAAAAGGCAAAACGTTTAACCCTTTCATCTCCCCGGACTGGCCACTTGATATACGCCGCTGTGAAGAAACATTGCCCACCAGCAACCCAAAGGTGATGCCCGCCATTCAAAACACATGGTTCCGCATTCGAGAGACCCTGCCTGACGATCAGACCATTCACAAAGCAGCATTAGCCTACGCATCAGATCTCAACTTACTAACCACCGCCATGCTGCCCCACGGTATTTCTTTCATGCAGCCGGACGTAAGGTTAGCGTCTCTTGATCATGCCATGTGGTTTCATCGTCCAATCGACTGCAACCAGTGGATGCTGTATGCAACGGAATCCCCAAGTAGTTCTGGAGGGAGGGGCTTTAACAGAGGAAATATTTTTAATATAGAAGGTGAGCTAATCGCTTCAAGCTGTCAAGAAGGCTTAATGAGAAAACTACCTTTAAAGTAGCCGTTCAGAGAACCCTGTAACGGCTCAGATTGCGCCCAAACCCAAGCAGAACAAGGTAAAAATGTGAGCTTGCACCTATAAATAAGCATTTTCAATACCGACATACACGGGTTCAACGGCTAGCTAAACTAACCACCCTTGCAGCTAACACCCCCACAAAACCCTCCTAAAAACCTCAGTCCAGCAACGCCTGCTCCATAAGATATCCCAGTGAAGCAGGCCCCCGAACACCAGTAACAATTCTTTGCAGCTTACCTCACAAAACGCAACAAATGCCCTCGGCGGTAACGTCAGCGCCGAACTAAGCTTACTACAAGGGAGAAAAACCCAGCTCAACTTGGATAACTTCACATGCATCCCGAATGGGTGCTTAGGAAAAGGATGACAATAATGAACAAACAACTTCAAAGACTGTGGGAACGCGTTGAAGCCGTCGTAATGGCTGCCAGCAATATGGAAGAAGTGACATACGAAGGCCTACAAATCCAACGCTCTACATTCAAACATCCTATCTTTTGCAATACCGAATATTACCGCGTTACGGACTTATTAAGCGGTAAAATAGTACTTGAGCTACATGGACATAAAGAAAAACTGGAAATATGTAAATACCAGAAAGAAGATTATTTTTGGAGCAACTTTACATCCGCAGCGGCCAAACTCAGGGGCCTGGAAAACAGCCTTGGTCTATGCCATCGGCGCTAGGGATCCCGTCTAACTACAGCAAGTAGTTGCAGCGAGGGTAAACTGATTTTACATCCGTTTATGCTCTATTGATTCGAATTTCAATAAGCTCCTCGCTGAGCCCCGTACCATCCCGTTTGTATTCATCTAGGTATTAACTCTGTAAGAGTTCAGCGTACGTTCAAATTTGAACGTACGCTGAGTAGTGACATCTGAAAAAGCCTTTGCCACCCTCCGCCGTGCATCACAAAAGCAAAAATATAAAACCACCCAAGCGCAACAAAGAGCATGGCAAATAACTTACCATGTCATTCTATCTCACCAAATCCCCTGAACATAAAAGCACTTAAAGAGATCAAACCCGTAAAAACGAGAGCAAGCCAGCATAGTAATAATGGCAGCCTGAGATTTTTATACTCGTCATAGCCTGTTTTACACCCTTTAATCAAATAGCCAAAACCTCGTTGGTGCTGCTCAGACAGCCGCCTACCCCGGCCCTTCTTGTGTTAGAATCCGCGACCCAATTTGGTTGCATTATATACAAGCGATAAAAGGGGCTTCTTTCGACTCCCACTTTCTAAGTATCAAGCACTCCAAAATATTACAAATATGCCTGCATACAAAGCGCATCCCGCTCGCATTAAAATTAAAATACAGGTCAAAATATGAAAACAATTACGAAGACTTATCATTCACTCCACCAGCTCCCTAAAGCTGGCATCTTGCTACTTGCCCTTATGTGCTCAAGCTTAGGGTGGACAAATGACGATAGACCCATCCGCCTAGGCTCCTTGGCTGTTTCAAAACAATTTGGCGACTACACGGTTTTTGGTGCTGGCGGACTAATCAAAGGCACCATCGAAGGGGAGCTTGTTAGCACAGGCGTTGTAGGAAAAATCAACCAGCAATTCTATTGGCAGGCGGAGTATTTTGGGCTTTTTACTGATATCCCCAACGGTGGCACAAAACACGACAACCGCGCCCGCACGACACTCACTTACGTCAAGGCTTTTGATACCTGGAGGTTTTCGGTGCGCCCACTACTTGAGTATCGCAATAGTGAGACTTTGAATGGGTTTCGTTTGAGACCCCAGCTTGCATTATTCTACCCATTAACCATTAAGGAACAAAAAATCACCCCTTCGTTCAAAATTGAACCTTTTTACGTGGAGAAACAACAAGAATTTACGTTCACGCTTATTTACTTCGGTGCAGAATGGTCAATACACCCCAAACTGGCACTCAGCGCCGAATACGTCAGGATTATTGATCACATAAACACTACGGACATTGAAGGCCCTGCCCTAACATTGAAAGTGCGACTTTAATTCTAAAGACCGCATAATAGAAAAAGTGATGTGATTATTCAGTAATTCTCATGGGCACTGTTTAATACGCATCAACTTATAATCAATAGCCCCTACTCAAACTAGGGGCGATGTCTTTTATTAACCCCTCGGGGTTAAACCTGCCATAGAAACGCCCCCTAGTGACAAGTTAAGACACACCATTAAAGCCAATTAATCACCTATTACGGCAACCTTGTATTCCGGAAAACAAGACCTAGCTTTCCTAATCGATTTTTTATCATGATAACTTGCGCCGAAAACCCCTAGCATTCTTTCCTTGAATACCGGCCATCACATGGGAACTGTGTTTCGAAGTTAACGGTAGCTATCATCTCATTAGCGACGCGTTTCAAGGGAGTTGCAGTGAATCATAACGCTTTTCTAACGAGCCCCAATCCTTCGTAGATGAAAGCTCTTCTCTTCCAACAAGTTTAAGCTCAAAGTGATCTAGCCCGCTTTGCAAAACAGGTGCCTTTAGTCTCAACGACTGACCTAATTCAAATAACCAGTATAGCTCACCCGAGTTAGACACTAAACTTGTACCTGCCTGTTCACTTGAAATTTCACCTCTGTTAATACGTTTGGCGCTCAGAATCGGATAAATATATTTTATCTCTCTGCCTTCTCCGCACTTCTTATCAATAGCAACAACAAGGTATCTTGCCTCTGTGATTATATGATTTTCAATATTTTGCCGCTGAAATGCATGGAATTTCGTGTGATAAAACTTGGCTTCTCCTTGTTCGAACTGCTTTATATAAGCATCATTCCTGTTTGGGCCTAACTGACTGGCTGCAATGGTTAAGTCATTAAACCGAGAAACCGTTGTTCCATGGTAGGGAATTCTCGGCGCTTCTTCGACAAAATATTTATCACTAACAGCTTGGCCATATGTAACAAGTGGCAGCGCCAATTTATCTTCCAGAAAACGGGTTAGCCATAGGCTGCCATCATCGTTGACACTGGGCAGAAGGCTAAATGCACCAATACCAATTTCTTCTATCGCTTCAGAATAAGGGTTTATCTCTGCATGTTGGTCATAAAAACCTGGGTATAAGGCATAGGCTCCGTAAACTGGCCTCGATTTTTCGAATTGATCTGCATGTAATTTATTCTGCTGTATAAGGGCGTCACGATAGCGGTGCATTTGATTAATAGCATCATCCGGAACAAGATCTTTATCCTCTTTAGCCCCATCAATTTTATTAGGTTTATTCTTTATGCGGTATTTTGCATCGAATATCCAAACAAATACCTGTTTATCCGGAAAAGATGCCTCTAGAAAAATATCGGGAATTTGGGTGGTAATCCAAGATTTAATCGGGTTACCGTTGGTTTTGAACTTTGGTTCATGCGCTAGTCTTATTTTTACCCCATCAGTTCTTTTAAAGTGGAAGGAGCCTTCCATACCATCTTTAAAAGAAACCTCAATGCCACTATTAACTAACGGGATTCGCTTACTTTGCACTTCTTCAAACCCTAACGTTATCAGAATACGTCGCACCTCAAGAAAGCACCATATCTCGTAGAGTTCGGATATGCTGCGAAGAGATAAGTTGTTTTGCCCTTCCAGTAATTCGAGATACCACTTTAATTCTTGCCATATTCTGTAAACACGGGCATAGCCAGGCTTTTGCTGCAGTACGAGAGACTCCTTCGAAAAACCCGTGAATTCGCCGATCTCCTTGAACACAGGTTGCCGCTGGAAAAAGCGCATTGATGCTTGCCACTTATCCAGCTTTTTGAAGAAACTTTCTGACAAACGCTGATTATCAGGTGCACGCTGATTTTTTCTGGCTTGAAGTATAATTTTGGACAGTTTTTTTATTGAAGATGTAACAACCGCTTTGATAAAGCGGTTTTCAGGCGTGTCGACGCTTAGCTGTTTTTTATCTAATTGAAAACGTTTATCCCATTGTTTTTGTGCCTTGGCTTGACTAAGCCCTTGCTCTAACTTGGGCGACAACCTGCCTTTAAGGCGATCCATCTTTACAGAATGCTGCGTTGTAACCAACCTACTGTGTGGCGCATTTACAATTTGCTTCAAGCCCTTATGTAAGTCGCCCCATAATGCTTCAAACCGGGCGAGCCAAAGAAGCAAAAATTGAGGGTGAGGCTTTTTCACCGCGTTCATTTGCTGCTGTGTTTTCTCAGCAAGAGAGAATCGCCACAAAGGAAATAACGCATCAATCGATTCATTCATTTTTTGAAGATCAGCAGCCATATCCATTTTTGTTGGTAACACTTCAAAGGCGAATGCCTGCCTATAAACCTGTTTATCTAGGCAGTAAACGAGTTCAATTCGAAACCAGCCAATGTCATTGCCCGTATTAATGCTGGCTCTTAATGAATGGCTTCGTGCGCTGTAGTGGAAGGAGTCTTCAATTGATTTCAGGCGATGCTCAATGCGAGGGGGCGCACCCTTAAAATACTTTTTCAAAGACTCATCAAATACAAACTCAATATCGTATAGTTTGTTTTCAAAAAAAACCGAGTCGGCAACTGAAAACTCATTTTCAAGTTGCTCTTCATCCCCAAGCTTCATAGGGGGTGAAAGAAGTATTCTCGAACCAGCGGCAGTCAAACCGCGAGCGGAGAGTGTTTGGTCTAGGCGTTTTTGGCTGGTGGAGACATCCTTCGACCAAACAACGAAGTCATAATGCGCTGTTTTACACGCAATAAGCTCGGGCATAGCAGCTCCTTAGCTCATGGCCAGAAGCTGGTAAAGGTGTTCGCTTCGAGCCGGCTTTTCATCCATTCCAGCTTGTTACGCGACCGACAAGGGATATCATTAATTTCACCACCGTCATGCGTTTCACTGAAAAGGTCTTTCCTAGGCCTATCTACAGACCAAATGCCAGAGAGTTGAGACTCAAGAGTTTTAGATAGTGCATCGAGAAGGTTTTCAGCTCCTGCATTTCCTACAATTCGCAGCTTGTCTTCATCTCCATCTATTCGGGGTAAAATCTTGGTCATTAGGAAGTCATCCCAGACTGCCTGCAATGTGTTTTCATCTTGAGGCTTGAAGCATGCAACATGTAACAGCAACTCATTCAATGCCCTGTAGGCCAGCTCAAAAGGGGTCTGTTTAAGGATTTTATTGATGCTTTCGAGAAAATCTATCGTTTTCTGACCAGTAGGGTCTATGGAAGCTGCCAAGTCACTTTTTGAGGCCTGCGTAACCGTGCTATACGAAAACAGTTTAGGAATATTTTGTTCCGCAAAAAACTTGCTGTAATCATTCGGAAAAAACTCACCAAAATCGATGGTCAAAGCACGGTCAATGACCTTGCGGGAAAAACCATGTGTCGTTTCATCCATATTGACGGTGCCCGCTACAATCAAGTTGGGCGGCAAGGGAATTCCATAATTCAGAAAATATGCCCAGAGCCCATCATCATCTTGCAGCCCCAAGTCTGCACGTATATCTGCATCATCAATAGTCAATATCGACTTATCTAATAATGGCTCACAAGTATATTCGTCACCTTCAAACTTTCTGCTTTCCAGCACCGATAGATAATCGGCAAAATACTGCTCTACCGGCGCTAAGTTCATTTCATCAAGACACAACCAATACGGGGGAACTGAAAGGTCTAGCTCCCCTACGCCTCTTGCACCGGCTTTTGGCGCTATGACACGCCATGCATCAATGATGAACTGAAGTGCTTTTGTGGCGATATATTTTGTATCGGAAATTCGAGAGACATACCCGAGCAAGTCGCTGGGCTCATGCCAATCTGGCCTTACGGGAATTTGACAAAAATTCTTATTATCAACCGCATGAGCAAGTGCTTGCTCTCGAACAAAACGTGTTTTTCCTGTGCCGGAGATGCCGGCTAAAAGAACAAAAGGCTTTGGTAATGTGGTTATTTGAGGGCGTTCACTAAGAAATTGTAGGTATTTCTTCAAACCAGCCTGATACATTCCATTACCAGACGAGTTTTTTTGCTTCCAGTCATCATTATTATTAAGCCACTCTGCCAATTTATTAGCTTCATCAATAGAGCTAACAGTGTACAGCCCTTCGCTAAAGATACTGTGCTCTACTAGAATTTGATCCGCTTTGGGGATGCTTGTTTCCGAATAACTGCTAATGGTCCTGTCCGATAACTCTAAGTCCTTTAGCCACTTTATAAAGCGGTCCTTATTATTCATTTTTTCCTGAGCAGGAATTACACCTAGTTCCTTCAGGTCTGCAGGCATTTTGGATAAAGCGATATCGACACTTTTTTTATCATAATATGAGTTATCTACTACTTTTTGGTAAGTAAGATTCGCAAGATAGGCTATTAATTTAGAGATAACCTTAGTTAATTCCTTGGTTTGGCTTCCCCCAAGAGAACTAATAGCTTTTAATCCGCTTTCTCCTGCAAGTTTATATAGAGCTCTATAAGACTTTTCCTGATAACTTAAATAAGTCTTACTTTTTGAAAATAGAGGTGCCGTTTCAATTGCTTCAATGCATCGGTGATGATTATCGCTTAGGAATTTCAAAAACAAGACTATATCTGCAGGATCTATAGTGAAAGCGCCTCCATCGAGCTTACTAAAACTGATAACGAAAGAGTTCTTAGTTGAAACAATTTGTTGGTCTATTTCCTTAGCCTTTTGACAATACTCCTGAAAGCTCATAGTAACTCCTTCATTATCTCTTCCGATATTTTCTTTACTACAGGTACAGCAACAGAATTTCCAAACTGTCTATATGCAGGGGTTTTTGCGTCGGGTATTTTAAACTCCTCGGGAAAGCCCTGTAAACGAGCGCACTCTCTAGGAGTTAATAGCCTGGGGTTTTTACCTTCTTGAGGAATTAAGCATTCCTTTCCATCTTTTCCATAACGGGCAACTATAGTCTTAGATGGCTTATCAATATCAGCGGTAAATGCAGTGAACCCCGTTCCTCTTTCCAAATTCCGTTTTGTCCGGTTGATATGGCCAGCCCAAAGTTTGTCAGAAATGGTATATTTTTCTGGCACTTCATCCTCCAGAATGCTTCTCAACTTAATGGCATCTTTAGAAAATTCAGGGAACTGGAAATCCACATTTAAATCCTTCCTAAAGCAGACCATATAACATCTTACGCGACGCTGCGGGACAAGTGATGATGAGTCAATTATGGAATATCTAAAGTCATAACCTAGCTCTTCAATTGAATTTCTAATAACCTTAAATGTGTAGCCTTTATCATGACGTTCGATATTTCTAACGTTTTCTAGAAAAAGTACCTTAGGCTTTTTTATAGCCGTGATTCTCATAACATCAAAAAACAAAGTGCCCTGTGTCTTGCACTTGAAACCATGCTCCTTTCCAACAGATGTTCTTGCTGACACACCCGCGTGACTAAACGGCTGGCAGGGGAAACCTGCAGCCAGAACATCATGAGCGGGAATCAGGAAATCTAATTGTTCATCTGACACATCGGGTTTAGTAAGGTTTGTTATATCTCCAAATGGAAACTCTCCATAATTATTAAAGTATGTACTTTGAGCTCCTTTATCCCACTCACTGCTGAACACCCCTAACCCGCCTTCTTCTTGAAGGGCTAACCTAAACCCACCAATCCCTGCAAACAAGTCAACAAAGGTAAACCTGGGCTTGTCAACAGGGTTCAATGTTAAACCTTTATGCAAACCAACTTTAAACTCAATTTTATTTGTATAAAGTTGATGTTTTTTGAGCTGCTTTATAATTAGTTTTCGATCTGCTCCTGCGCCCTCTGCAAAAAGCGACTTTCCATAAGCAATGGCATTGAGCCACTGATGAACTACAGCTTTTGCTTCAGTACCTTCAGGACAAAACTTTTCTGCTTCGGGCAGAAGCAACTGCTCTGCCTGACTAATAAGTGTATTCATTAAGTATGCTTCTGCTCTGGTTTTATTACGTTTGATTTTACCACTTGAACAACGTTTATAACTGTTCAACGTTGTGTGGAATAATAAAACAAGGAGTAATATGGCTAGGGTCAACTTTTAGCCAGTGAGTTTTTATTACCCATGGCGTTATTTAAACCCAAATATTTATTATGCTATTAAGCCCTAGGCTTGGGGGGAATCATCTTGCCGATTTATAAAACCTCCTACCAACCCATAACCGATCTAACAAACGGGACGGTGATTTTTCTTTTGGACTCAAGAGAGCTTTTATCGAGTTGGTCGAGTACGTCAATTAATGCCTTCGTTTCACGGTTTGCGCGACCAATGATGTAATGCAACACCTCATCACCGAGTAAAAAGCCTCGGCTATTTGCCCGTAACTTGAGAATTTGTTTTTTCTCTTCATCACTGGCCGATTGAAGTGTATAACGCACTGCGGCGTTAAGTCGGGATCGCAAGTCGGCGATACTAAAATCTATTTCTGAAGGCGGCGCATTTGCCGCTACGAGTAAGCGCCCACCGTTATCGAGTAGTCGATTATAAAGGTGGAAAAGTGCTTCTTCCCAGATTTCATCTCCGGCAATTTTCTCTATATCATCGATACAGACAAAATTGATTTTTTCCAAACCTTCCAATACATCAGGCGACAAATCTGAAAGCTCAGATAAGGGCAAATAAATAAACGAGCGCTGTGTGATTTCCAGCTCTCGGCACGCTGCCTGTAAAAGATGTGATTTGCCGCTACTTTTCTGCCCGTTTAAATAAAGAAACCAGTTTCCCTCTGCTAACACCCATTGCTTTAGGTTAAATACGGCTGGTTCATTAACACCGCTAAAATAATCATCAAAGCTGTATTCATCACGTAGCGATACGCCGAGAACTTCTTGTCTGGGAGGTCTATTCATAATTGATTGTCCACCGCCTCCTGCGATTGTTCACTGTCATTATCGCTTATCTCAATACCGTAAAACCCACTTTCTAAATAATGCTGGTGCGCGGTACGCACGAGCACCATAACCACGGCCGCTACAGGTAGAGCTAAAAGCATTCCCGTGAATCCGAATAATTGCCCACCCACTAGAATGGAAAAAATAACGGCAACAGGATGCAAGCCGATACGATCACCAACGAGTAGAGGAGTAAAAACCATGCCTTCCAACATTTGGCCTACGGTAAAAACACCAAACACCATGATGAGATGCACAAAATCACCATATTGAAAAAAAGCAATCGCTGTTGCAGCCACCAAACCAACAGCGAAGCCCATGTAGGGAATAATACTCGCCAAACCTGCCAATAGGCCAATCAGCAAGGCAAAGTCTAACCCTACCAGCCATAAACCAAGAGCATAACTAAAACCTAGAAGAAACATAACAAAAAGTTGTCCACGAATAAATGCGCCAAGCACTTCATCACATTCTTTAACGACGGAAATAACCTGTTTTTCCATGTTTCTAGGTAAAAGGGTAGCGAGTTTATCGATTAGATTGTCCCAGTCTCTAAGCAGGTAAAAAGTTACCACAGGTATCAATACAAGGTTGCCTATAAGCGCAAATATTGCCAAGCCAGAGCGCGTGAGCTGCGCGGCTGCCGTTTGTATGTAGTCTCCGACATAATTCCATGCTGTAATAATTGTGTCGCGGAGATTTTCCTTAAGAACGGCAATACTGATGCCTGTTTTCTGTTCAAACCAGGGTAATACGGTATTATTGAACCATTCGATAATAGCCGGTAACTTTTCGTGCAGCAGTTGGACTTGATCGCCAAGGAGTGGGATAAGTGTCAATATACTGGTGGCAAGAAGCAGTACAAAAACGAAAAAAATTGCCACTACAGACAGGGTGCGACTCATTCCTTTATCTTCGAGCTTATCAGCCAGGGGGTCGAAGAGGTAGGCTAAAGCTGCCCCTGCGATAAAGGGGCTTAATATCGGAGCCAATAAATAAACAAGCCCTGTTGTTAACAAAACCCCGGCTATGAGCCAAAATCGTTGTGGTTCAGTCATTGCTGTGTTCCTTGTGCGCACTTTCTCTGAAGAGATAAGCGATAAAATTTAGCCTTGCTACAGGGCAGCTACAAACATATCGATTAATATTTCACTAATCGGTAGCGCAGAAGCATTCCAGTTTCACCCTCTAACAAAGGCTCTTCGGAAAACTTTCTACTTTTAACGATGGCTTTTTTTAACCGCTCTAGTTCGGTGCGTAACGATAAGTCAAAGACTACTCTATCTTGCTCGACACTGGTCAATGTCGCACTTTCAAGGATATCCAGCTTTTGGAAAAAGCGCTCAAGCTCTGCAAACTGGTGCAAATCATTAACGCCGTAAATAACGATTGGTAATAATTCACTGCTGCCGGAATTCGACGCAATGGAATAACGCTCAGCAAGGTTATCGGCTGCGAAGTCCATCGACTCAGGTAATATATCGATTATTTTACCAACCTGCTTTTCTCCCCAATAGGTTTCATTTTCTGATAATAATACCCATCGGCTTACGCTTTGTACTCCCTGAATAAAAGTACGGCCAACCAGTATGTTTTGGCTGCCGTAACGTAAACTCGCTTCCTTCACTGTATCAAAAAAGAAGCCCCAAATATCTCGCACTTCGATATTTGCGTTATCTTGCAAATCAAGCAAGGGGAAAATAAGAGGAACCCCTCTGAGCGATGCCTGACGGGAAAGAATTTCTTGCAGATCCCGCGCAGACTCAGCATTCACTATTTGGCGTTCGCCATCATCAAACACCCACCACACCATTAAAGGAGGGCGATCTTTCCCCCACACAGGCAGTTCAGCTTTGCGCAATAATAACGTTATGGCACGTTCATCAAACTTCAAATTGAGTGAATATTTAAATACAGCACCATTACCTCTATTTATTTTCCCTCGTGTTTGTGGCCTTGCATAGGAAAAACCAACGACATATCTCTGCGAGTTATTGAGCGCATCGATTATCGATGGGTCTTGCAAAACGTGCTCGTTACCACTCACTCGAAGCAGCACCTGAGAAAAACCTTGCGCCATAGCTATCTTTCTTTCTGACTCTCGCTGGGTGGAGACATCTACGGATGCTTCGAATAAGTTTGAAACTTCCACGGCAGTAGAAGATAAAGGCATTATAAATAAGCCCAAAAATAACAACGCTAAAAGAGAATGATTTTTTTTCATTTAATCCTACATGGAAGTAATTTTAGTCGCTGTTTGGCGAACTCTGTAACTGTTCAGATTACGTTTAAACTGGAGCAAAATAAGACGAAAAATGTAAGCTTATATCTATCGGGTACATCTAAAAATGTGCTTTTTAAAAAGTACTTAGACCAGAGGCTTCCATTAAACGATATTGCCAATATTTAAACCGGCTTTCGTCTTTAAAGCTATTATATGGCAGGCTCGTTTTTTGATCCTCCCTACTGAGCCATCGGCTTTCAAAATACTGCTCGAGGCCAAGGATAGCAGGATGATGATGCGCACCACGAATCTCCGTATCGGTTTCTAGGTTAAAACCATTGATATTTCGGCGGGTAAAATTTGCCGAACCAAGAATAATACGACTATTGCCATCATTGTAGCGAATCATCAGCATTTTGCTGTGACACTGCTCGCCTTGTGTTAGGCACCATCGTACAGAAACACCCTGCTCCGCCAATTCATGCGCAACTTGGCGATTGGGGATGCCGTTTTTCTCCCGCCCGAAGGCGTCTTTATTGGGGTCTAGCAGCAACCTGATGGCTGCACCTCTTTTTTGAGCGGCCCCCAAAGCACGAATAATATCGCGCTCACTGAGATAAAACATGGCCATATCAATATTATCGCCAGACTGACTTGCATTAATAGCACTTAGCACCGCCTTTTTAATGGCACTTTCGGTGATGACCCGTATCGACAAGCCATTTATATTTGCAGAATGGGCTGTTTTCGCCTGAAAGTCTAAGCCCTTACTTTCCGAAAAGCGTAATACCGCACGTTCAGTTTCAAGTAAATCAAGCGCCGCCTGCCCCGAAAAATGGACTGCAAGGTTTTCGTGCGCGCCACTTCCGTCATGAGGGTTAGCCGAACCCACGATGGCGCTAATGCTTTTATCGTTTGCGCCAATTACTACCTTTCTATGGTTCGCTTTAAAGTTTATCAGCGATAACATACTGTCTAGTGGCACCTTACCTTTGTCAAAAGGATTCGAGAGGGAAAACCCTGCCAACATCTTATTTTCGGAGAGAAATTTTCGCCAGAGCGGCGAGTACAGGGCGTTGCTATCAGGTAATTTTTGCAGATCGGTCATCTCCACCCTGATTCCGGCACGCTTCAGACGCTCAAGATAGGGGGAAGGTATTGCGCCGTAAACCGTGTTAATGGGGTCGGTGATGAGAATCATCTCACACTGAGGGTAAGCCTGCTTATGTCGCAGTAAAGCCTGCGTTAACTCTTCGGATAAAGACCTGGGGGCTTCGGTTTGTTTTCCCTTAAAATCATTAAACAAAAACATATCAAGCAGAACAAAGCGCGTAGATTGATCAATAAGAGCAAACACCTGATCAAAAATTTCGTGCTCTATCACACGTTGGCCCTGTTTATTCAAATAGGTTTTATCGTATAAAAAACGGAGGTTCTCTGCTGAACGAAATGGGCCTTCATACGCCAGCCCTGAAGGCGGGGCATCAGCGCTGCTTTTGTCACATCCCACCAATACGGCACACCCTAGAAAAATAAATAGATATCTCAACACGTTGATAAGTAAACCTCTGACAGACTAAAGCTAAGCATTGTACAAAAATGATTTGCTACAGTACAAAGCTCAATAGCCTTTGACGAAGGTTTTTCTTAAGAAAGGTGTCATTTTTACTCAATATACCAATAGGGCAGCTCTAAGAAGCCCCTGAGTGGGCACGCAACAAAAACGTCTATCCGACTTTATGAAAATATAAAATTTGTTGTCAACATTCAGCAAATTCTGTATCTGTTCAAATTTGAGCAGAGCAAGGCGGAAAATGTGAGTTTATATGGTTAAATGATCATTTTTTAACACCGTTATGCGCGAATTTAAGCGTGAGCTGAATAGCTACCAAATTGTTTAACTTTTATCCAGCACCACCACCACCCGCCGGTTGTGGGAGCGATTAGAGGCGCTTTTATTCTTCAAGATAGGGGTTCCTTCGCCGTGGTAACGCATGGCAATCATAGAGTCATCCACACCGGCTTTAATCAAGGCTTTTCTGACTGCTTCACCACGTTTTCTGGAAAGCTCCCAATTGTAACCGCGACGGCCAATACTGTCGGTATGACCATCAATGTAAATAGTTCCCACCTCGGTATCTTCCACCACATAGTCGGCAATCATCGCTATATGCTTTGCCATTGCGGGCGTAATGCGATAATGATCCGTTTTAAAGAGGAATGCGCTTCGATTTAGCTGGTCAAAATTTGCGGGAAGAAGATTGGCCACGCAATCGACATAATCACGGTAGGCATCGCCAAAATTCACGGCTGACACATTAATGGTTATATTGTGCCCATTATACCAACCACCATGGGTAATACTGGGAAACATACCTTCTTCCAGCTCGGCCAGTAAACGATTGGCCAATTGGTCTTGAAAGCGCACCGGCATTGAACCCAGTACATTACTCGTACTGGCAAGATAGCGTTGCGAAGAGTGACGCCATCCGGGCGGGATGGACTCTACATTCACCTTCCCCGTAGATTCGATAGACTTCTTCGATTTGAGATAAAAACGCTGCTCATCCCCTGCTTTATAGCTAAATACTGCTTCACCGTAAGTCGGTACAACTTGCCACAATCGGCATTCAAGGCGGCTCATTTCTAAACGCCAATCGGCAATATCAACCCGCGCACGATAACCATGAGCGTGCACGATTGTTGGTAATAAAACCAAACCCGCAAGCACAACTATAATTTTCTTTATTTTCATGGTGTTACGATTCCAAGCTGGTTGCTTTTGATGTGTTAATTGTGGCGACTAGGATCAATGCCGGATTGCTTCCCTAATGGCATATCTCTATCATCGGCAGCAGCTGGAATTTATTGAGCGCTATTTGCTGTATTCCTCCCCCCGATGCTGCACCTACAAGGCCTGCTCTACATGAAAGAAATCAACATCACCCTGCCCGACGACTGGCACCTTCACTTGCGCGACCATGACAGCCTTCAATCCACCGTGCCCGCTACCGCAAGATGTTTTGGCAGGGCGATTATCATGCCAAACCTCCAGCCTCCTATTACCACCTCGGCGCAAGCAGAGGCATACCAGCAACGAATTATTGCCAACACCCCTGAAGGCTCACCATTTACGCCGCTCATGACCCTTTACCTCACAGATAACACCACAGCCGAAGACATTAAACAGGCAAAAGACAGTGGTTTTATTTATGCCGCAAAGCTCTACCCTGCTGGCGCCACCACCAATTCAGACTCCGGCGTAAGCGATGTAAAAAAAATCACCGCTGTTTTGGAGATGATGCAAACTCTTGATATGCCCTTGTTGGTGCATGGAGAAGTCACCGATACTAATATCGATATTTTTGATCGGGAAGCGGTGTTTATTGAAACTATCCTAAAGCCACTTAAAGAAGACTTTCCACGCTTAAAAGTGGTGTTGGAACATATCACCACAGAGGATGCCGTTCAGTTTGTTGAAAACAGCGACGACACAGTGGCTGCCACCATCACCGCTCACCACCTGCTGTACAACAGAAACCATATGCTAGTGGGTGGTATCAAACCTCACTATTATTGCTTACCTATTCTTAAGCGAAATCGCCACCAGCAAGCCTTGATTGCCGCTGCCATTAGCGGAAACCCCAAATTTTTCCTTGGTACCGATAGCGCCCCTCACGCGCAAAGCGCCAAAGAAAGCGCCTGCGGTTGCGCGGGCTGCTACACTGCCCCCACTGCAATCGAACTGTATGCTGAAGTGTTTGATACCCACAACGCCCTCGACAAACTCGAAGGTTTCGCCAGTTTCTTTGGGCCAGACTTCTACGGCTTGCCAAGAAACACCCAAACCCTCACCTTAATTCGGCAAGTCTGGACAGTGCCTGCCACGTATAATATGGGCGATTCAACACTTATTCCCCTTCGAGCGAACGAAGAACTGGCGTGGCAAATTAAGCGCTAAACACACAGATTCACACTAGAACGTAAAGAAACTTATCCACCTAACCTTGAGCCTTTTTAATGACAGATGACACTTACCCCGGTATAGCCAGACGCTTTCGGGGGTTTTTACCCGTTGTAGTAGACGTGGAAACCGGCGGCTTCAACTCAAAAACCGACGCCCTGCTTGAAGTAGCGGCAATTTGCCTCACCATGAATGACGAAGGTTTGATGGAAGTGGAAAGTGAGCACTTTTACAACGTTCATCCTTTTGTGGGTGCGAATGTTGAAGAGTCCGCCCTTAAATTCACCGGCATTAATCTCAATAGTGCTTTACGTTCAGCCGTTAGTGAACACAAAGCACTGCCCAATATTTTCGGCCCAATTCGCAACGCAGTAAAACGAAATCACTGCACGCGCGCAGTATTAGTCGGGCACAATGCCACCTTTGACTTATCTTTTATAAATGCCGCAGTAGATCGCTGCCAGATTAAGCGCAACCCGTTCCACCCTTTTTCCACCTTCGATACCGCAGCACTTGCGGGGCTTGCCTATGGGCAAACGGTGTTAGCAAAAGCCTGCGAAGCCGCCGAGATTCCTTTTAACCCGTCTCAGGCACATAGCGCGCTTTACGACTGCCGAGTTACTGCTGAGCTTTTTTGTAAGATCGTCAATCGTTGGAAAGAGTTGGGCGGCTGGGAGCAATAAAAAATAGCCCCTCTAGGCTAGCCAATTATTTTTAATTAAGTACTAAACGTAACACCTCAGCGAACTCTGTAACTGCTCAAATTACGTTCAGATTTGGGCAGAACAAGGCGAAAAATGTGCGTTTATATGGTTAAATGATCACTTTTTAACGCTGTTATGCACGAATTTGAGCGTGAGCTGAGTAGTTACTACTAAACTAAATCAAAATGCCGCCGATAAGATAAGTATTAGTAGTCTTGATCTATCGGGGGCCATCTTACGGATAAGTACGCCGTACCTTCAATCCCGACTTATTTAAGGGAGTGAAGCATCATGATTTCCAACGGCCTTTCTCACCATTACCGCCCCGCTGAATACAACTCCGCTCGCAACCACCCAAGCGCCGATTCAAAGCACTCCCCACCGGGGCATGTAAAAAAAGCGGAATCTCTCACAAGCACCGCATCCCAGACTTTAAAGATTTCATCGCAGACAAGAAGCGTCGCGCAGTTAACCGTTGAATACCATTCCAAATCATCCATTAATAGTCACATCATTCAGACATATGGTGACAGCAGCACCCAGGCCACACCCTCTGTTCAAGCACCTTCTTACGCCACCGACAACTACTCCCCTGAAGCCGTATCTCAGCGCATTATCAGTTTCGTAGAGGCCCACATTCAATTAAAGCGTGCAAGTGGCGCAAGTGACGAAGAGCTGCACGCCTTATACGAACAAGCCACAGCCGCTATCGAAAAAGGGCTTCAACAAGCCAAAGGAATCATCGAATCAACCGGTTATTTTGAAGGCCAAGTAAAAGACACCTATGTCGAAACAGCGCTCGCGATAGATGAAAAGTTAAGTGATTTAAAAACGTCGTTATTCCCTGAAGATATTGCACCAAGCGCCCCCGTAACACCGACACCCGAACAGAACCCCATTAACCCCCCAGTAAACGCCCAGCCACCCGTGGTGGAAAAAAGTGTCGTATCCACCACCACAAGCCATTCACAAAGCTCCAGCACCCAAAAATACACCGGCCTCAATAGCGATTTCTCGGCACGATCCCACGGTAATTCACGCGTTGTATCCCAATCTAATGCCTTGTTTTTTAGCCAAGAAAACACACTGGAAATGGAAGTGTTTACCCGCGACGGCGATGTCGTAACCATCAGCATATCAAACAGCGATTCATTAGATTACAACGCAACATCAACGTTTACCCCTGGAAGAAGCCTCGCTACTTTCGACCTATCGCAAAACAATTACCACGACTTAAGCTTTAGCGTAAAAGGTGAGCTCGATAACGACGAGATGGAAGCCCTCACTGAGCTTTTCTCTCAAGTTAACGAAATTGCGCGTAATTTTTACGGTGGTGATACAGCGCTGGCATTCGAACAAGCACTTTCAGTCGGTTATGATTCCAGCGAACTCGCCTCCTACGCCATTAACATGACACAAACAGAGGTGTCATCCATTACCGAAACGTATAGGAATGTCCAAGCGCTTGATCAACCCGCAACGGAAAACCCCCTGCAAAATATACTCGACCAACTAAGCGCATTCTCAGCCGAAATAAGTGCCGCACAAAGCCTCCTAATGGAAAACCCCTTCTCGGCGCAAAACTTCCAAACACTGTTTGCCGACATCCTTTCGCAACTACTTCCTCCTGAGGAACAAGTACCCTTTTCTACAGGAAGTAGCGCCACCAACAATCATGACACGCACAGTGGATTCAGGGAGTTTATTGACACCCTTCTCGCATAAAGAACTAATCAAGCCATACTCCCCACAGAGACCTTAGTAATGTTAAAATGACGCCCATCCCCCCTATTCCCCAAAGGCGTTCAATTGAAAAGTAGTCATTACGATGTCGTTATTGTCGGCGGTGGTGCCGCGGG
>JAESUE010000172.1 GCA_016763235.1 Pseudomonadales bacterium | reverse complement strand
TGTACCACCTTGGCTGAACAATATTCTGAGAGATTAAAAGGCCTTTGGAATCAATGCCTTATGCAATAAATGGTGCCCAGGAGAGGACTTGAACCTCCACGACCTTGCGATCACTAGCACCTGAAGCTAGCGTGTCTACCAATTTCACCACCTGGGCATGTGCGGAGTCCCTGAAATGGAACGGGGGAATGTACTCATCTTCGACTTAATTGTCAAATTTCCTTCTTTATTCTTCGATAGTGTCCTATAACATATTGAAATGCGGGTAGAATGGGCCATATTCTCTTATGACTCTTATTGACGCTGCCAAACCGCTGATTCTTCTCTGCCCACACACTCAGGCTTTAAAATATGACGAAACCAAAAACCTCTAAGACCGGTGTGAAAGACCCCCATGCCAAGCGTGAGGCGACGAAGTATGAGAACCCCATTCCGAGTCGTGAGTTTATTCTTGCGCACTTGGAAAAAGCAGGGGTGCCTCAGAAACAGTGGGAAATTGCTCAGGAGCTTAAATTAACCACCGATGATCAACTTGAGGCGTTGCGGCGGCGCATGCGCGCGATGGAGCGTGATGGGCAGGTGATTTGTCTGCGTCGTGGTGGTTATGCGCCGGTGGACAAGGTCGACTTGGTGCCGGGCAGGGTGCAGGGGCATCGAGATGGTTTTGGTTTTATGGTGCCCGATGATGCTAGCGCTGATTTGTTTTTATCTCCGGGGCAAATGCGCGGTGTGTTTGATGGCGATCGAATTCTGGCTCGCGTTAAAGGCATTGATCGTCGCGGGCGAAGAGAAGGAATGGTTGTTGAGGTGTTGGAGCGCAATACTCTCGAGATAGTAGGGCGCCTACAGAGCGGCAAAGGGGCCTGTTTCGTCTTGCCAGACAATAAGCGTATTACTAATTCTATTCTGGTTGATAAGGATGATTTGGGTGGCGCGAAGGCTGGGCAATTTGTTGTGGTGAAAATTGTCGACCAGCCGACGTTTCGTGGCCCTGCTAGGGGTGCTGTGCAGGAGGTTATGGGTGAGCACATGGCGCCGGGCATGGAAATCGATGTAGCTATTCGTGCTCACGATATTCCGAATGAATGGCCGCAGGCTGTGCTGAAAGAGATAAAATCCTATACCAAAGAAGTGCCTGAATCGGCGAAAGAAAAGCGCGTTGATATTCGTGATATTCCTCTTGTGACCATTGATGGTGAGGATGCACGGGATTTTGATGATGCCGTATTTTGTGAAAAAACCCGTGGTGGTGGTTGGCGTTTGTTGGTAGCCATTGCCGATGTGTCGCATTATGTGTCACCCAACTCGGCTTTGGATCAAGAGGCCGTGAACCGCGGCACGTCGGTTTATTTCCCCGAGCGGGTTATTCCCATGTTGCCAGAGGTGCTGTCTAACGGTTTGTGCTCTTTGAACCCTCAGGTGGATCGCTTGTGCATGGTGTGCGAAATACGCATAAGTGCGGCAGGTCGTATGAGCCGCTATAAGTTTTATGAAGGGGTGATGAACTCCAAGGCGCGTTTAACTTACACCCAAGTGGGTGCGATGCTTGAGGGTGGCAAGGTAGAAAAGGGCGGCTTTGATGAGCAGTTCCCTGGCATACGCCCCGCCATTGAAGAGTTGCATAATTTATATCACGTTCTTCATAAAAGCCGTGATAAACGTGGCGCTATTGATTTTGATACCACTGAAACGCGCATCGTTTTTGGCGAAAACCGCAAAATTGAGAAGATTATACCGGTACATCGTAATGATGCGCATAAGATCATTGAGGAGTGTATGTTGTGCGCAAATGTTGCCGCTGCACGCTTCCTCGAAAAGCATGAGTTACCCGGTTTATTCCGCGTGCATGAGGTGCCTGGCGAAGATAAGGTCACCATGCTGCGAGAATTTCTTAACAGCATGGGGCGCTCTTTGGGTGGAAAAACAAAACCTGCGCCAACGGATTACCAGCAGCTTCTCAGTGAGCTAAAAGGCAGTGCCGAGCAAGAGCTGGTGCAAACTGTGATGTTGCGATCTATGAAACAAGCGGTGTATAGCCCCGAGAACAAGGGGCATTTTGGCTTGGCTTATAGCAGCTATGCCCATTTTACATCGCCTATTCGACGTTATCCCGATTTATTGCTGCACCGTGCGCTTCGATATTTAATTCGTTCTCGTGTTGAATCTGATCATGTCGAAAGAGTGAAAGGTGCAGAGCGTTTGGCAAAAGCCAAGTACCTTCCTTACGGTGAAAAGGAAATGGTGGCATTCGGTGTGCTGTTGTCGAGTTCCGAACGCCGCGCTGATGCCGCTACCCGCGATGTGGATGATTGGCTGAAGTGTGAGTTTATGCTCGACCGAGTGGGTGAAACCTTCGAAGGTATAATTAGCGCGGTGACCGGTTTTGGATTTTTCGTCCAGTTGACCGATGTGTATGTGGAAGGCTTGGTGCATATCTCCAACCTAGAGGGTGACTATTATCACTTTAATGCCGCCGGCCACAGCCTAGACGGTGAAAACAGCGGGCGGCGCTTCCGCTTGGCTGACCCTGTAACGGTACGGGTTGCAGCGGTGAATCTCGACGACCGAAAAATCGATTTTGAGCTTGAGGGGACGACTCCAGGTAAGGTGCGAAAGAGGCCTGGTCGAGGCTCAAAATCAGCGGGCGAAGGGCGAAAGCCGCCACGTTCGAAGAAAGGTGGGGCTGCGAAATCAAATAAGCGAAGCAAGGCGGCAAGTGGAAAAAAATCGCCAGTAAAGAAGGCTGTTGGTTCGACCGTTGAAAGTAAGCCAGCCCGTAAAGCGAAGAAGAAGCTCGCGTCTAAGCCGCGTTCTGGTGGGGTGAGAACCAAAGTGGCGTCAGCCGCTGACACGCCCAAACCGGCCAAAAAGAAGTCGCCACGTCGATAAGGAAATTGTCTCAAAGGCTTTCCTATTAATTTAAATTGTTGTGGGTGTTTTCGAGCTTAAAGCGAATCTCAATGGATGGAAGGTGAATAGTGCCTTGTGGTCGTTTCAAAAGGCGCTAAACTTATTCTACACCTTTCAACAAGGCTGATTCTTAATAGTTTTTCAGGTAGTAAAATGATTCCCGCAATTATTGATGTAGAAGCCTCAGGTTTTGGGGCCGGTAGCTATCCGATTGAAGTTGGTGTTGTTTTAAGTGATCGCACAACACACTGTTATTTGATTCAGCCTGAAGCCGAGTGGACTCACTGGAGTGCGGAAGCGGAATCCCTGCATGGCATAAGCCGTGAGTTGCTGATGGAAAAAGGCCAACCAGCCAGGGAGGTAGGGGAGTGTTTAAACCGTATTTTGCTGGGTCAAACAGTGTATAGCGATGCTTGGAATTATGATTTCAGCTGGGTCGGCAAGCTCTACGATGCGGCGGAATTGTTGCAAGGTTTTAGAATTGATAGCTTGAGAAGTATCTTGACGCATCCGCAGTTGGAAGCTTGGGATAATACGCGAGAGTTGGTTGAGGCTGAGCTATCTCTGCGGCGACATCGGGCAAGCAGCGACGCAATGATTATTCAAACCGTGTTTGATCGAACATCCGCTTCAGGTTCTGAGCTGCCAACAATAAAAGCGAGCGAGAATGTTCGGCGGCCTTCTTACTAACAGCTATTCGGAGGGGGTATACGAATAAATTTTAATTAAAATGCTCATAATTTAACCAACTATTAGGCCTTGATCACGACTTTTTATCAGTCCCT
>JAESUE010000171.1 GCA_016763235.1 Pseudomonadales bacterium | reverse complement strand
TGGGGTTCAAAATGATATTAGGTACCCCGCACGCTGGCTGCCGTTTTTATTGACTACTCCCGCCAATCTGAACTCCGAAACTTGAGCAATAACAACAAAAAAACCACCTATGAAAAATCACCTTACACACACGTTTGAAACATCCGTTGGAAAACTTGAGTATTACGATCTCGGTACTGGGCCAGCAGTTGTACTTTTACATGGTTTCCCCGATAGCCCGACCACTTTTTCATACCTCGTTGATGCCCTTATTGATAATGGTTACCGCTGCATCGTGCCGTTTATGCCTGGCTATGGCCAATCGTCCCTGCCCTTTAATAATCAGGGTTTATTGAAGGGGCCTGAAGCGTCGATGCTTGGTATTGGGAAAATGCTTAATGAGTTTTTAGGCATTCACCTTGCCGGTGAATCACTACAACTAGTGGGCCATGATTGGGGCTCTATGGTTGCTCAAATGCTGGTTGCATTAAACGATGACAAGCCTCATGCCAACTATCAAATTGATAGCGCAGTGTTTTACGCTGTGCCTCCCATTGCTGCCTTCGCCAAAAACATTGGCTTTAAACAGCTTTATCGGTCGCGTTATATGGCTTATTTTCAGGGTTTTGGTGTCGCCAAAAAAATACGTTCTAAAAACCTCGCCTATATCTCTGAGTTATGGCTACGTTGGTCACCTTGGAACCCAGAAGAGTTAGCGCAACAAGCGCAACTTAAAAAAACCCTGCAAACATTAAAAACAGGCCAGTGTTTAGAAAATGGCATGGCCTATTATCGATGTCTTTTAAACCCGTTTTATATTCTACGCAGTAGTTCATTGTTCCAACAGGTTTCACTTCTTTTCAAAAAAAGAAACGTCCCTTGCTTATTACTAACAGGAGAAAAAGACGCGTGTATCGGTGCGGACATGTTTAACGGCAGTGAAGAGTGTTACCCCAACCCCGGAACTCGATTAGAAGTAATGAAAAATCTTGGTCATTTCGCACACTTAGAAAACCCTGAAAAAGTAAACGCAATTATTACGGATTTTCTTCGGCTTAATAAACCGCAAAAACAGCATTTTAGGGCATCGCATTAATACACACAAACAGAAACCAAGCCTTCTTCTTAGGGCTAATAAAAATATCAATTCCTCCCTGCTCAACGAACACGCCTGTTGTGCTATACGCAACGGAGCCTACCGGAGAGCCTTGTGCGACATTTCAATTTGGTATTTCAAACTTACACACGAAATGCAAAGATAGCGGATACAGGCGCGGCAGCTTGGCTGAGAGCTGCTGGCTGCCCTTAACTATTATTAGTTAAGGGCAGCATTCGAGCCACTCAGAGCCCACCATTTGGTTTATCAGCTCACAGTCATCAATAAGTTCTATTCAAACTTGGAGGAATTACAGTAACACTTGGGTAAATACGTCGAATATTGTAATGATGAACCAAGCCATCAAGGCGGGATGAACTACAAGCGAGCGCCTATAGAAATTTTACTTAATAGTAAGTCGACCAAAGGTTACGAGAAACCCAAGCCAAAACCAACTGAGCAAATCACTTTAATGAAGGGGCAGCGGCCTGATCAAACTTGGCCCCTGCATATTGTAATTATCTGGAATTTTTCTGGTGCTAAAAAGAAGTAGCAACTTGCGTCGCTACTTCTTCTGTCACTAAGTTTTACCAGTTATAACTCAGGTTTTTCTTGCATATAAAAACGATAATCGACACCGTCATGCAACATTCCAAAATCGCTATCATCACTATTGCTAGGCATGCCAGTCACCGTTACTTCAGGTGTTGAAAGGTGCCCATACTTATAACTTTTGGTAATTGCGTCGAAGGCAAACTGATAGAAATTCGTTTTTGAGCCATTCTTAAATGCGTAAAACCGGTAAGTAGTGCCATCAAATAGCATTCCCCATCGGCCCAAATCAGTGTCGGCTGGGCGGCCTGTAATCGGTATATTTCCAATAGAATCGAAGTCGTATTGATAAACAGCGCCAGTCCAAGCGGCTTGATATAGCAGGGCTGGGTTATTTTTACTCTTCATATACAAACGATGCCTTGCACCATCGTGCAACATCGCAAATGTACTGGGGTCGGCATCAGCCGGCATACCAGTAATAGTCAGAGTGCTTGTTGGCTCGTAATCATTGGAAGAAGGATTGAATGCAAACTGGTATAAAGTATCGTTGCTACCCAGTTTGAAAAAATATAATCGGTATGTAATGCCATCATGCAACATTGCCCAGCGTGAACGATCAGTGTCTTCTGGTGCACCCGTAATGACTAGATTAGGAGCGGAGCGATGGCCAAATTTATACTCACCGCCATTCCACGCTGCCTGATATAACGAGGTGGGTAAAATATTAAAGACCTCAACACTTCTATTCGCTACTGCCGTATTACCAGCTGCATCAGAAACTCGATATGTAACAGTATACAACCCCAATTTACTGGCATCCACATCACTGCTCACCGCGATGCTTCCTGAGATATTTCCATCGATATTATCCGTGGCGGTAGCACCTTGATCGGTATAGGAGGATAAAAGCTGAACTCTCTGAGAACGGCCCCCTAGCAATGAGATTATCGGTGCAGTGGTGTCCCTAACATCAACGGTTCTAGTGGTTATGGCTTCGTTGCCGGCTGCATCTTTAACCCTATAGGTCATGGTGTAGCTGCCGGGGAGATTGGCATTGACGCCACTCCCTACAGTCATCGCACCCGTTAGATCACCATCAACATTGTCAGAGGCAGACGCCCCTAAATCAATGTAAACGTCTCCGGCTTCAACCTGAGCGGGGTTACTGCCTTTTAGCGTGATAATAGGCGCATCGGTATCAGCTTCATCTATGCTTCCAGAGCGGTCATCAGTCCCTTCATCACCGCCACCGCCACCGCAGGCGCTAAGAAAGACAAGCAGAGCACTAAATATAAGCGCTTTATTAAATGAATTGCAATGAGCAATGAGTGTATTCATTTTACATTTCCTTTGGGTTCTTGTAGGTCAATATCAGTAAAAACAATGAGACAAATATGCTTTTTATGGTGAGCGCCCTATCACAACAATAACAGTGGTGGGTACAAGCTAGGCAGACAGGTTCGGCGACATTCTAGTACATCAAATTAATGCATACAAACAAGAATTAAGCAGGTCGATCTAGCTTCAAAATACTTAAATCTAGAAACTAGTTAAGGTAACCGTTTTGTTATATTAATTGCTATATAAACCAATATAATTTCAAATAATGAGCAAGCAGCTTGAGCAATGCAGGAACCCACTTCAGCGCTGGATTTTGTTCCAGCTTATAATTTTGAACATCCATAATGGTCACTACTACTTATTTTTATAGCCAAACTACAACACAAAGGCGCAGCGATCGAGCTCACGGCACCTTACATTCAAGCTTTTGCAGCATCCTGCGAAAATTTAAACATAAGCTGAGTGATTACTAAATTAAAACTATTCAGCACGCTCTGTCACTGTTTAGATTGCGTTCAAGTTTGAGCAGAACAAGGCGAAAAATGTGCGTTTATACCTATAAATAATCATTTTCTAAGGCCGTTATGCATGAACTTGGGCGTAAGCTAAATAGTGACACCAGATTAAAATCTCTTTGGCGACATATGTTGCAACAATGCTCTGTCAGGGTATTTTCTATAGGCCGTAATTTGCGTGCGCTTTGGTGTTTCATCCAGCACATCTTTATCGACTTTGTAGGCGCGCCATTCGCAATAATTTGGTGTAAATTCGACGGTGGAGTAACCATGATTAACGCTATCAAAATAACGAATGTGAACGTTGCTGCCTCTCACCAATAAATAAGCCATGCTCTGAAGAAGTTTCTCTTTTACCATTTCTGGGTTGTTTTTTAATATCTCATTCCCAAGGCTCGCAGAAGTAATCGCTGGGGCCATAAACTCAACGCCCAAAGGCGGGTTTTCCTCTGAGATCGGCTGATTATCGTATTCCTCCTTTAAGTAGGATGCGATGGTGGAATGCAGGTCACCGGTTAGTACGACGAGGTTTTCGATATTTTGAGTTTTCACCTGCTCCATCAGCCAGCGCCTTTCTGCACTGTACCCATCCCAGGCATCTACTTGGACCACTTGCTGCTTATTTTCCTGAAGGTAGATTCCTAGTCGCCCCATAAACGTCTGGTTACCGAGCACTTTCCATTGGCATGAGGAATCACTCAAGCCGTTCATCACCCAGTCTCGTTGCTTTGGGCCATAAAGGCTCTGTTCGACTTGGTTGAGATCACACAGAGGCAGGTAGCGTTGAAAAAGTGATTTCTCTCCGCAGGGGTGAGGGCTGCGATAGCTGCGTGTATCGGTCATAAATAGCTCGACCAAGCCACCAAAGCGAAAATCACGATAGAGTGTCAGGGCTTGATGGGGGTGTGATGCGTTGAGATTCAAGGATGCCCTTACTGGCACATATTCATACCATGCCTGCTGCGAATGTAATTTCAATTGGGTCAGTAAGGCGGCTGAATTTCCGAATTGCGGATCGGTGGTATACGGATGCTCTGGCGCACCGAGCGTGTCACGTTCATAGTCCCAATAGCAGTCGTCTGCGGTTTCGTGGTCATCGGTGGTGATTATCCAGGTATGGTTTTCCATTGCCCTTTGAAGCATGGGGTCACGGCGGTAGGCGCGATATAGCGTGCGGTAATCTTCCAAATCCATGGCCACCAGTGCCCCGCTGGGTAATTCAATGCGCCGATCTTCAAAGGGCTGCCCTTCAACGCGCAGATCACTTCCTGTTTCATAAATAAAGTCACCGAGATGAATAACGAAATCAATACTGTCATCGTCCGCCACAAGACTTAATGCATTGTAGTAACCATTGGAGAAATCTTGGCAGTTGAGCTGGGCAAATTTAATTTTCTCGATCGACTCCCCATCGGCAGGTGTCGTTTTACAGCGCCCCGTTCGGCTTACGGTGTTGTCGTAAACAAAGCGATAAAAATAGCGTGTGTTTGAAGCAGGCAGCAAGCCATCCAAATCGACATGCACGGTAAAATCAGTAAGCCTATTAATTTCCAGCGCGGGGACTTTCCCCTCAAGCACGAGAGCATCATCACTAAAGGTATCGCTGTTTGCTACTTGAAAGATAAGCGCTTGCTGCGGCCTGTAGGCTTGTTCTGCAATATGCGCCCAAAGAATAACGCCACTGGGAGTTGGGTCGCCGGAGGCAATGGAATAATCGAACACAGCTGACGAATTTCGATTTAAGGTTTCGTTGTTAACCAAACCACGGGGCGAAGAAGATGCGGGGGCCGAATTAGAGCTGCTGCCACAGGCGCTAAGAATAAAAGGCGTGGCTAAAGTAGCGCCCAGATAAGAAAGAAATTTACGGCGATGGGGTGAGTACACAGTTTTCTATCCAGATAAATGGTTTGGCAAACGACAGTAGACCGATTGAAAAAATAATGCAAAAAACAGCCCACTTATAAACCCTGTCTATACCTGCCTATTATCTCAGTCGAATACTCGACTATCCCAGAGCCTGAGTCAGAACTTGGTAGCGAACAGATTCATCCTTATAAATGTAAATGCTAACCATTATCATTTACATTGACGCCAGCATTTGTTTAAATACCGACACTTTGACGAAGTGTCTTATTTCAATTTCAGAGAGAATTATGCGTCGCAACGCTAAACTGCTCATCATCCTGTTTTCTTCCCTGCTATTACTGGGCAATACAACTTTTGCCGATCACCGAAAGGGCCAGCTGCTAAAAAAGGCCCGCTATACCGCCATATCGAAACTACCCGAGAAACTTGTTTCCACTGCTCGCAAAGAAAAACTGCTCGGTAAGGCCCTGTTTTTTGATGAAAACCTTTCTGAGCCTGCTGGGCAATCTTGCGCCAGTTGCCACAGCCCCAAATTTGCCTTTACTGACCCCGATAAACAACCCGCTGTTTCTGCCGGTGCCCACCCTGATCGTTTCGTATCACGTAATAGTCCCACAGTCATGTATTCGCGCTTTACGCCACCTTTGCATTTTGATGAGGAGGAAGGCCTATGGATAGGTGGCCTATTTTTAGATGGCCGCGCTGCCACACTTGAAGATCAGGCCAAGCTGCCATTTCTGGGTGCTATGGAGATGGCAAACCCCGATGCCGAAACGGTGGTCAATAAAGTAAACCGTGCCGCCTATGCCCCACTGTTCAAGGCGCTATATGGCGAAGACATTTTCGATACGGGCGAAGCAGCCTTCGACAAAATCGCCCAAGCCATTGCCGCCTTCGAGCGCACGCAACAATTTAGCCCCTTTCGTTCTAAGTATGATTATTTTCTTGCAGGGATAATCACGTTAAGCGCACAGGAACAGCTAGGGCTGGAAATTTTTGAGGCGGAAGAAAAAGGCAACTGCGCCGCTTGCCACCCAGCTCAAGCGAGCGACAATGGACAGGCCCCACTTTTCACTGACTTTTCCTACGACAATATCGGGATTGCCAAAAACGCCAATAACCCATTCCTTTCCCAAGACCGTGAATTTAATCCAGAAGGCGAAAACTTTGTGGACATTGGTTTAGGCGCAACCGTTGAAGACCCTGCTGAAAATGGCAAATTCCGCGTGCCCACCCTAAGAAACGTTGGGATAACAGGCCCTTATATGCACAACGGAATTTTCACCACATTAAAAGAAGTGGTGGAGTTTTATAATACGCGGGATACAGATAAACGCTGGGGGGAAGCAGAAGTGCCCAGCACTGTGAACCATGATGAGTTGGGTGCCTTACAACTCAGTGAAGAGGAAGTGGATGCATTGGTGGCCTTTTTGGAAACTCTAACAGATGGCTACCACCCCGGAAAATCACGCCCGGGTATGTAGCCTAGGCAGTAACTACTCAGCGAACCCTGTAACTGCTCAGATTGCGTTCAAATTTGAGCGTGAGCTGAGATGTTACCCCAGGCATTATTAATTCCTCGAAGGAAACACCCCTACTAGAGCGACACAAGCGCGCATCGTTAGATAAGGCTGTCGATTTTCATGAGGCTGACTATTTCCCGTATCGCTCAGAGCAGAGCTATCCAGCGTTGTGGAAGCATTAACCGGCGCATCATAAATCCACAGCCTACTAAAACCTAAAACACTGCCATTTGGATGTCTCGAACTTTTGTCCTCACTGGCGTTAATCAGATGATTATGTGCCGGCATTTGACTCACTGACAAAGAGCTGGCTTCTTCCCCGCCTTCTGAACCCTGCCTATAATTGCTTAACCCTGAGCCTGTGCCAGTATGAACAGATACGCGACCGCGTAAATCAGGCAATCCAAAAGACACCCTTCCATCTCCACCGTAAGTCGTTCCGAATAAGGAAAACAAAGCGGTATTCTGAGTAATCTGTAAGAGTTGCCCATCTGCATTCGCCCAACCACGGGGGCAGAAAGTAGCACCCGTCCACATCACTTCGCCAACAAAAGGATCCGAAGCAGCGCTTACAGACGTCCACGTCAAGCAACTCAATGCAGATACAAAAATAGCGGATGCCCAATAATGTTTCTTTTTCATTTTTTTATTCCCTCTAATGATTAAAGCTCGTAGTACGAGTCCGATACGACAGTTCCTTGTCACAACAAGGAACGAGTAAAGCATAAATTAAAATAAAGAGAAAATAATCCGTTTAACATTTCATTCGTTCCTTAATCAGCTGCGTCAACGCTTGCACCTTTGCTGTACGATGCGCATCTCTATGCGTCACTAACCATAGCTCCGTCTCCCACTCAGGAACGGGATCTAACATGGGTATTAATGCCTCATGCTGCGCAGCACCACGGGAATTAAATGGGACAATCCCCATGCCTGCCCTTGCCGCTTCAAGCATGGCATGAAGGTCTGAGCTGCGATAATAAATTTGCTCGGCTGGCACCTGTGTTTCTAACCAATGGTAAAACGGCACATGTAACAAGGGCGTTATGGTGGAGATAAAGCGATGCCCTTGTGTATGTTCTAAAGATTTCATCGGGCCAAAATTGCGAATATACTCTTTCGTCGCATAAAGCGACGCATCACTGCAGCGCAACTGCTGAACAATATAATCAGGATGGCTGGGCTTTACACCGGGCCGAATACATACATGAGCCTCGCCATATTCTGGTTTAAGCAGGCGCATATCAACCATGTATTCAATGCGCACTTCTGGGTGCTTATCTTGAAACTCGGCTAATACGGCCGTCACTTCCCGAGCAAAACTTTCAACACTCGTCACTATAATTTTACCCGACAGCTGCTCATCCGTTCCGGCCAATTGCCCGATGAGCGTATCAAAGGAATGCTGAGTTTCCTCCGCAACTTTTAGTAATAAACGCCCCGCTTCGGTAGGTGCATAGCCCCTGGCATGACGTTGAAATAAACGCACGTTCAAGCGTTTTTCGAGGGCTTCTATTCGCCGCAAAACTGTCGAATGATGGACACCCAAAGCCTCTGCTGCTGCACTAAGAGTGCCCAGCAACGCAACTTGGTAAGCGAAGTGGATGTCACTCCAATGGCTATTATTATGCTTCATAATCTCTGATTTCTTAATCGCCGGATTGACGCATGTGCATTTACGCACAGTAGCGTTGCATTTATTCTGTTGTTGTTCAAGCCTGCTTCGCGGAGACTGCTAACGAAACACACTTACCTGAAATTGATCATTCAATATAACGATTCAATCTGGAGAACATCATGGCGAACACCCCAAAAATACTGGCATTTTCCGGCAGCTTACGTAGCGCCTCGTGGAATCATTCCTTGGTATCTCTTGCTGCAAAAGCAGCACGAGATGCTGGCGCAGAAGTGGAAGTCATCAAATTAATAGACTATCAACTGCCCCTTTTTAACGAAGATACCGAAGCAACGCTACAAACGCTTCCCGCGCTCGTTGCATTAAGAGAAAAACTATCTTCTTGTGATGGTCTATTAATATCCAACCCAGAATACAACGGCTCCTTATCTGCCGCGTTAAAGAACACCATAGACTGGCTAACGCGCCCTGGCGTAGAAGGCGGCTATGAGCCAAGCTTTACCAACAAAATCGTCGGCGTTCTCAGTGCATCACCTGCTGACTCAGGCGGAATTCGCAGTGCCAGCCATTTGCGCGACGTACTCGCCGGAATCGGCTGCGAGGTTGTTCCAGAACAAGTTACAGTGGGTGCAGCCTACCAAGCGTTTGGAGAAGATAATCAATTGTTAGACGCGACAATCGCCGATGCTGTTGTGAGCTTGGCGCACGCAGTTGTAAAAACCATTCCTGAATAAATAAGGAGACACGCTATGGAAAACGAAGAAAGATACCCCCTCATAATACGCTTGCTGCACTGGGTGATGGCCATGACCATCCTCACCATGCTTTGCAACGGATTATATATGGCGAATATTCCCGATGATGCTGCGGATAAATACGATCTTTACCCTACCCATAAGGCGTTTGGAATGTTTGTGATGGCCATGATATTTATTCGAATTCCTGCGCGTTTGATGGCCTCCATACCTTCATCCCACCTTGGCTTGAAATCTTGGGAAATCACTCTTTCTCATATTGTTCATGGTCTTTGAGTTTTTCTCTTCTACTAAGTCCCATTTATTCATAACCACAATAAGTCCTTTATTAGTCTCGGTAAGTGCACTGCCGAGGAGTTTG
>JAESUE010000170.1 GCA_016763235.1 Pseudomonadales bacterium | reverse complement strand
CTTCTGGCTCTTTTTCTCCATCGTTAGATAGTTGTTTGCGGTGCGAACTAAGCCACTCGCCGTATTCCTCCAGTCCACCATCAAAAGGGTTTATTTCTCCGTCAGCCGCTAAAAAGAGAGAGTCGGTGGCACAGTTGATAAGGTGACGATCATGGGAAATTAGCACGACTGCACCGTCAAAATCCTGCAGGGCCATGGTGAGTGCGTGACGCATTTCCAGGTCGAGGTGGTTGGTGGGTTCGTCGAGTAACAGTACGTTTGGTTTTTGCCAAATCATCAGCGCTAAGCCTAAGCGGGATTTCTCGCCACCTGAAAATAGCGAGACCATTTTTTCCACATCCTCCCCATGAAAGCCGAAACTTCCGAGGTAACTCCGCAAGCTGGGTTCGGGTGTAGAGGGAGCCATGCGTGTCATCAGTTGTAGTGGGCTTGCCTCAAGGTCTAGATGCTCCAGTTGGTGTTGCGCGAAGTAGCCAATCTTGCAGGCAGCGGAATGCCAGGTTTCTCCACTAATGAGCGGGATTTCACCCGCAAGGGTCTTAATTAAGGTGGATTTTCCGGCACCGTTTGGGCCAAGAATGCCAATACGATCTCCCGGTTTTAGCTGGAGGCTTACATTTTTTATCAGGGGTGTTTTGTTATAACCTAGGCAGCCTTCTTCCAGCTTAAGGAGTGGGTCGCTTAACTTGTCGGGCTTCTTAAAGTGGAAGGTGAAAGGTGAGCCGATATGCGCAGGTGCAATTTTTTCCAATCTTTCCAATGCTTTGATTCGACCTTGGGCCTGCTTTGCTTTACTGGCCTTGGCTTTGAAGCGATCGATAAAACTTTGAATATGGGCGATTTCAGCCTGCTGTTTGTTATACATCGATTGTTGCTGGGCTAGGCGTTCAGTGCTTGCCACTTCAAAGGCGGAATAGTTCCCTCGGTAATAGGTGATTTGCTGTTGGTCGAGATGAAGGATGTGCCCAATGGTTTGGTCGAGAAACTCTCGGTCGTGGGAAATTAATAACAAGGTGCCATCGTAGTTTTTTAGCCATTGCTCAAACCACAAGATGGCGTCTAAATCGAGGTGGTTGGTTGGCTCATCCAGAAGTAAAAGGTCAGAGCGGCACATTAGTGTTTGAGCCAGGTTTAAACGCACGCGCCAACCGCCAGAAAATGCGGAAACCGGCTGTTCTAACTCTTGCTGTGAAAACCCTAAACCATCAAGAATTTTGGCTGCGCGGCTTTCAGCGCGATATCCGTCAATGTTTTCAAGATCCAAGAGCAGTTTGGCTAATTCGGTCTCGTCATTTTGTTTTTCGCATTCTGCAATATTTGCCTGGATTTTTCTCAGCTCGTGATCGCCGTTGATGACAAACTCCAGCGCTGGGGTTTCTTGGGCCGAAAGCTCTTGTGACATATGGGCGATGCGCCAATCTTTGGGCAGGTAACATTCCCCACTTTCTACACTAAAGTTGCCCCTGAATAATTCAAATAAACTGGATTTTCCAGACCCATTTTGTCCAATAATTCCAACATGCCAGCCGTGGTGTAAGGCGATGTCAGCATTTTTAAAGAGAGTTTTGCTTCCCCTTTGCAGAGTGGCAGATTGAAGTTGAATCATAAAAAGTGTAACCAGCTGAGGTGTGTAATAGGGCAATATTGTCGCGCATTCTAGCATAGCCAATGAAATGCTAGATTCCGTTCACACTTTTTCATCATGGAAGATTTTGGCATTTTTTAAAAATCATGCTTTAGTTAAGTATACGTGTTCGATGTAACGTGTATGGAGCGGTGCGAGTGAGCAGACAAATGACCAAGAGTTTGGTTGAAATTTGAATTGCCTTTGAGGTATTCCTGAAACGTAGGGGGCAAGGTGACTGATGAGTATGGAGATGTTATGGAAGATGCAGTGGAGCTAACCGAGAATGCGCAAGAGAACCCATTATGGGGATATTCTTTGAGCTCTTATAAAAGGGTGGGAGTAGAGACCACTTGCCTGACATTGCAGGACGAGTTCAATTTAAATGTAAATTTTTTACTTTATTGCTGCTGGATGGCCAGCGAGGCTATCAAAATATCGGATGCAGAGCTGTTGCAACAGGTGAAAGATCTTCGTTACTGGGATCATGATGTTGTGGCGCCATTGAGGCAAGCAAGGCGGGCGCTTGGAAAGCTAAGGGTTGAAGAGGCGCAAGCTCTTAAGGAGCGAGTGAATGCGTGTGAGCTTGATGCAGAGCAGGTTTTCCAAGAAGAGATTTACGCTTCTTTTACTAAACTGAACAAACTGCCAGAGATTATGCCAAGTTCGCAGGATGTAGTTGCTAAGAAAAAAGCCGCTGTGTTGGCGTCGGTTTCAAATAAAAGGGATCTGAACAATAGGGAGGCAGAAGAGATCGCAATGCGTAATGCCAGGTTTTCAGAAATTGCGATTTATAATCTCGATCGATATGTTTCAATTTTCACCAAGGCGCAATCAATTGTGTTGAAAAAAAACTTGATGATTTTAGTGGGTTTGTTAGAAGAGTAAACCTACTCGGTAAACACTAATTCGTAGTTTGTAGTGATAAAAAACCCCAGGCGAGAGGCTGGGGTTTTTTGTTGTGCGCTACATATCTTTGGCTGGTTCGAAAATACTTCTTCCTGGTTCCGACTGCATTGCGTCAGCGGGGTTTTCTTTTGCTGGTTCAGGGGCTCTTTCTAGGGGGGCGGGTTCAGCTTTTGGCGAGACAGCACTGGATTTGGGTAGCATGTCCGTTTGAGGCAGTGCGGGCACTTCTTTTTCAGGCACGGCAACGTTCGCTAATGCCAGGGATGATTTTTTAACGTTTTTTTCGGCCGCTGGGGATTTTGTTTGCTTAACCCCAGTTACCTTGGGCTTGTTGATTTTAGGTTTAGCTGCTTTAAGGGTGGGCGCTTTGGGTTTTACGGGTGTTTTAGCCGTCGGAGCGGTTGTTGGCGATTTTTTTATGGCTGTTCGTGTTGTTTTTCTCGCTGCGGTCTTTGGCGTTGAGGCTGTATTTGATTCCGCTTTCTTGGGGCGGCTTCGTCCTTTAGCGGGAGTGCTTGTTGTGTTTGAGGTTTTACTTATTGGTGCCGCTGGGGGTTTGCGAGCAGGGGGGATGGTTTTTTTAGGGCTTGCCTTGGCGTTTTGTTTTTCTGTCTTGGCCCATTTTTTTTCAATCTCTGCGATGGCACTCTGGATGGCTGCCGCCTTACTGATGGATCTTTTCTGAATGTATAGTTGTTCGCGTGTTTCAGAGACCGCTTCCTTGAGTTGCGCAATGTCTTCTCGCGCTGTGGCAAGCGTTTCATTCACCTTGGCAAGTTGGTTTTGATTAGCAGCCGTTTTTTTAGTTTTTATTTTCAAAGAAATTGTTTGCTTTCTTTCTCGTAAAGCGGTCAGTTTTACACTTATCTTACTGAGCTGGCCTTTTTGACGTTCCAAGAGTTTATTGCTTGCCGCAAGCTCTTTTTCGCGAATCTTCTGCAAGGTCTCTGCAAGTTTTGCTATTTCCTTTTCCGTTTCCTGTGCTGCATTAACAGGGCTTTTTGAAGTGGATTTAGCCTTTGCGCTAGGGGTGCTTTTTTTTGGGGTGGTTTTTCTGGCAACCATGTTACGACTCCTCTTGGTACTGAATAGCTTGGGTGAATTGATTATACGAAATTGATTCTTAATAGCTAGCATACTCTTAATACGCTATTCCCTGTTGTAATCAGTATTGTTGCGTTATTTGTAGTTGTGAAACAGTTCAAAGGAACGCATTGTGTTTGTAAAAGGGGAGGCAAGACGGGGAATTGCTTGCTAGAATGGGCCGTCTTAATCCAGATGGATTTATGTGGGGGCGTGTTTGTTTTAGCTTGCCCAGATTGATGCGTGGTTATTTTTATAAAGAGTAACTACTCAGCAAATTACTTGGCGAACTTTGTAACTGTTCAGATTGCGTTCAAATTTGAGCAGAACAAGGCAAGAAATGTGAGTTTATAAGTATAAATGATCATTTCTTAACGCCGTTATGCGCGAATTTGGACGTGAGCTGAATAGTTACCATGATTATTAAATTGAATTTACGAATGGAGTAGGTATGAAAAGGTTAGTCGTTCTTCCGCTGTTGTTTGCAGCCAGTCAAATTACGTTTGCTGCTGACAGCAAGCTCACTACTGAGCAAGCCAAAGAAAGCTATAGTATTGGCTTTGACTTTGGTAAGAATATTTCAAAGCGGCTTTCGGATGTGGAAATGAAAACCTTTGTAAAAGGTTTTGAGGATGCTTTTCAGGGCAAAGAGTCCAAAATGACGGAGGATGCCATGGTTGCAGCCATGCAGTCTTATCGGCAAAAGATGACGGTGAAGCAGCAAGCAGAGCGTGCCGAGAAAAGTGACGGCAATAAAAAAACCGGTACTGAGTTTCTTGAGGCGAATAAAAAACAAAAGGGTGTTGTAACACTTGAAAGTGGCATGCAATACACCGTTTTGGCGGATGGAACCGGTAAAAAGCCGACGTCGGCTGATACTGTAACGGTTCATTATCGTGGTACGTTGATTAACGGCGAAGAGTTCGATAGCTCTTACCGCCGTCAACAACCGGCAACATTTCCAGTTTCAGGTGTTATCGCAGGCTGGACAGAAGCGCTGCAACTTATGAAAGAAGGTGCCAAGTGGCAGCTTTTTATTCCATCTGAACTGGCGTATGGCGAAGTGGGCGCGGGTTCTATTGGCCCCAATGAGCTGTTGATTTTTGAAGTTGAGTTGATTGAAGTGACGACTGGCAGCTAAGCCGGTTCGTTCGACCTGTTAGAAAAACGCCTCGGATTGACCGGGGCGTTTTTTGTTTTAGGGCAATATTTCCAACGCTATAACGCTATAACGCTATGGGTATCCGTATTTATAAGGCCCATTCCTGCAAAATACCGTTGGAGGTCAGGGAGTAAAAGTGTGCATTTTGTTGAGAAAATGCCAAAGCCATCACCTTTGTATTAGAGGGTTGCCATGGGTTTTTTCCTGCAATTCGCCAGCGTTTTAAACGTTTTGCACTGCTTGTTTCCCAAAGGCTTATTTCCTGCGTAGAGGTTCCTAGCAGTACTTCCTTGTTCCCTTGTGCAAAGACTGCCGCAGTGATGGTGTGGGAGCGATTTTTGACAAAGTGCGTTTGTTTGCCCGATTTCACGTCCCATAAATAAAACCCTGAGTGCTGGCTGGAAGTAATGGCCATCGTGCCATCTGCGCTGAGTTTGACCAAATTAACGGTGTTGCTGTGGGGCCATTCGTAAAGCATTTTCCCCGTGCTTAAATCCCATAGTTTTGCACTGCGATCATCCGAACCTGTGAGCCCTATTTTACCATCGTCAGAAATAGATACGGTGCCGACCATACCTTGATGGCTGAGGCGGAAAAGGGTATTGCCGGTGCTGACATCTACTACGATGGCGCTGTAATCCCGCAAGCCAAAAATTGCCACGCTCCCGTTACCCGATACGGCGGCGGCTTTTACATCAGCCGGAGTGCTCCAATAGCCGATGGACTCACCGCTGCGGGTATCCCAGAAAACGGTTCGCCGTGTGTCAGCAGTAAGGGCAACATTGCCATTTTTTGAAAGCGCAGTGGCGGTGATGTCAGAATAACTTCCCGCGGTTAAATTCCAGCTGTAACGTCTTTCCATGTCGCTGGTTTGCCATAAACTGCCACCATGATTGATGGAGCCAATGATTGCGTAGGTGCCATTCTCGGATAGTGCCGCACTGTAAACCCCCTGGATTGCAACTTCCTGCATCGATTCAGCCTGGTCGCGCATACAGCCTGATAATAGGGTGGCGCTGAGTAGTAGGGTATACAAAGGGAGCAGGGGCTTCATGGTTACCTCGATAGGGGCGAACTGTATCGCTGTGGATACAGTTTAGTTGCTTATGAGGTGGGTGCGAGTTTTGCTTTGGGGAATGGAATGCGGAGAATAGTTTCTTAGTCTGTGAGTAGTCCATCCAGCTTATTCATTAACTGCTCGATTCGTACTTCCGTTTCTTTGGCGGTTTTTTGCAGTTCACTTTCTCTTTGCAGTAGTTCATGGCTAATGTTTAGTGCCGCCATTACGGCGATACGTTCTAAGCCAATGATTTTACCGTTTGATTTAATGTCCGACATTTTCCCATCGAGATTCGATGCCGCCCTGCGCAATTCAAGCTCTTCTTCGGGGTGGCAGCTGACGTGATAATCCTTACCAAGAATCTGGATAGTAACGGCTTTTTTGTTTTGGCTAGGCATAAGCGTGTGCTGTTCCTGCGTGATGGTTGTTGATTAAGGTTGCTGATCTAGTTCTTTAAGATGCTTAATCACGGTTTCCAGCTTAGTGCAGGCCAGCTGGTTTTTTTTCTCCAGTTCCAGGGATTCTTGCTTAAGCGCCTGGTTTTCCTGGTGAAGTTTATTCAGGACAAGGTCGATTTTGTCTTCAAGAGCTTGGAAATGTGGTTCCAGCATTGTCCTTTTCCTAGGTGCTACGATCAGTTCTTAACTATAGAGAGGCTCTCTGGGCTGGTCAATGTATGCTGCCGGTTTTTGATACGCCGTAAAAACGATTACACTATGCCTAAAAGTCATGCCTAAAAGTTATGCTCGAACGTTATGCTTGAACGTTATGTCTGAAAATTACGCCGTGCCTTAAATAGGTTTAAACAAAGAGCAACGCTAAAATGAGTGAAGAACTGCACATGCCCACCTTCGACGAACTGGATCAAGTTTTGGCCCAATATGGCGACAAGGTTAGCCCGGTTGAAATACATGCTATTTTGGTTGGCTTCCAATGTGGGGGAAGCACCGTATTTGGTGAATCTTTGGCCTGCTCCATGCAGGACGCTTTTGGCCTAGATGTCTACATGGCCCCAGGGTTGCCGTCTTTATTAGACCAGTTAAGTGCAGGAATTGAAGCTTCATTGCAGCAAGATGATTTTACCTTTATGCCGATGCTGCCGGATGATGAAGACTTCGAAGAGCAGGTTATCCTCCTTAGTCGGTGGTGTGAAAGTTTTGTTAATGGTTTTGCCAGTACCTGCCCCGAAGAGGAAAACCTTAGCGAAGATATTGAAGGTGTGGTGGACGATTTGATGACGTTTTCCCGTATGCGGGAAGAAGTTGACCTCAGCGAGCAGGACGAGGGATCCTTTGTAGAGCTTGTCGAATACATCAAAGTCGCCGTGCTTATGCTTTATACCGAGCTGGTGCTGGTGCCTTTTCGTGATGCAGAGCGTGAAGCAGAAAAAGCCGCACAGGAAGCAGAAAAGAACGTAGCAGCTGAAAAACGTATGCCCCCCTCTGGCGAATTGCATTAATACACCGCAGTTAAAACAAGGAAGAATAAT
>JAESUE010000169.1 GCA_016763235.1 Pseudomonadales bacterium | reverse complement strand
TAGGCAGAGATTTGGGAAAAAACACTGGAAAAATAAAGTAATTTGCTTCAAATAGTATACTTTTAGGCGCTATACATAAGTTTTATACCGCTTTTGTAGTTGAACCCAGAATGGCATGATTAAATTGATTAGTGCCGTGCGTATTGGTTGAGATAATATTGGCTTTGAGGTCTGATGTGTTGTTGTAGACAATATCAAATAAATAGTGGCTCTCATGAGACCGGGCGGGAATCACCTTACCGTGGGTTGCAAAGTGGGAGGCAACAAGCGTGTAGATCACAGCACCCTTTTTACGGCCATAGTATTTGGCGGCATGCCCCACCAAAGGATTACCGTATTTACTCTCATAGCGCTGACCATCCGCACTGCTGTGGGTTTTCCCATCATCGAGGTGAAAGTCTTCGAAAATGGATAAGCGTACCGCTGCCCCGGTAATGGCATCATTGGCTTGGCGCAAAGCATCTTCATGCAAACAGTCTTCTTCAATGCGCTTTAATACCTTGTATTGTTGATCCGATATGGCTGCAAATTTATGGGTGCCCTGGAACGTTCCGTTTGCGATGATACAAGCCAAGAGGTTCTCCAGGCTTGCAGTAGATTTTTTATTTTTGTTAGTAACAGGTTTGAGGTGCTGGAAAAACTCAGTCTCCTCGTTCACCTTTCGAATGACATTAACAATGGTTTTTCGATCGAAATTAGAAAAGAAACGCTCGGTAAGTTCCTCATCCTTGGGTGTCACGGCTTTCGACCAAAGCAGTTTGTTAGACTTAGCTTTACGTTTAATAAACGAATTCTGCCCCTCTATAATGCGTTGACTCACGCTGGCGATCTTCTCGCTAATCAAGGTTTTTAACGACCCAAAATACTCTTCACTTGATTGAGACATCCACTCTAACCCCGTTTGTTCTAGATATTTATCGCGTTGGTTCCATATATCATCGTCAACCAGATAGTCATCAAAGCTGCGGTACTCCTGGCTATTCTCAACATAAACATCACCATTGCCAATACCACTGTAAAGCAATGCGTATAAATACAGTTCACTTCGGTTCGCCATACATTCGACATTTTCTTGATTGTTCAAATCCGCAGATGTTAGGTATTTCTTATCGCTTTTCTTCACCAGACGTTTATCGATGTGTGATATAGGGGTGCAGGCTTCAACATCAGATTTTACTCGATGCACCTGTTTTTGTAGCAGAGGGTTATCTCTACATCCTATTTCCAAGGCCATTAACAAGGGGCGTATATTTTTCACTAACTGGTTAACGTGGGCATCCACAAATTGCCATTGAAAAATATTTTTATCGAATTTTGCCTTTGAAAATTGTTGGCTAACACGCGGTATCTGATCTTCGGGGATGATTCCAAACGCCTTGTCGCGAACATCACCAAAGTGCGTGTTATTTTGGATATCTTTATCGGTAAAAAGATCCAACATTGGAGGGATATTCTCTATATCAGCCAATAACTCAAGTGCTTGAGCTCTAACACAGTCATCCCGATATTCTTTCGAACGATCATCAAAGTCTTTGTATGCCACTAGAAATGACTGCGTTAAACTATCATTAGAGACCCTAAAACGTGTTGCAATAAAACACACCAAATACGTTAACGCTTTCCCCTTGTTTAGTTCTCGCAATCGACTGATATCAAGCTGCTGACACCGTGTGGCAAAATAACGGTTATTACCTTCTGACAATTCAAGTTTGTCGATGACGTTCAACGCCTCACCTGATAACTCCGATAGAACCTTATGGCGTGCTTATTCCTTCCTTACCTCTCCGGGTTTATAGGTTTTGGGAAGTTTTTTAAGATCATTGAGTCGACAATCTTTTTCATCACTATCAATCAGGCGTAGAAAGCTGTTTTTATTGGTAACAAAGCGGTTAATCAAACCAGAAAGTCGAGTCTCTTCACGGGTAATCGCCTTGGCTATCACTAGCTGTAATGTTGAATACCGTGGAATCGCCACATGCTTGGATTTAAGTAAAGCCACCATATCCTTAAAGAGCTGTGTTTCATCGATGTATAGCATCGCCCTCTTTTCTAGGTGGGCCAATACATCTTGTTCAACCGCTTTGTCATATCGTTGGTGGTCGATGATGTTAAATATCGTATTGTAGAGTCTGCTTCGAGTTCGTCGGTCAAGGTTCTTGTTTTGCTTGTTAGCCTTTGGGAAATAACGCTCAGCAACATATCGATAGTCCTCATCAATTTCTTTCCAACCATATACGAGGCAAACACGTTTGACCTTGAAATAGCCGAGCATTAGGGTGAGGTGAATACGGTTTCGATAGGAGTTTATGCGGTTGATTACCGCCAGCTCGTCATCTGTGAGTGAGAAAAGGTACTCTCGTTCATGTGCACTGAATTGAGGTACGCTGTAGAGCTCTTGAGCTTCGGGTAAAGACAGAATGGAAAGGCGGTTCCCTTGGTTTTTCATGATATCCTCCGACAAAAGCGGGGATTCTACAGGATGCTATGTCCGCTACAGGGAAATATGCCTCGTTTTACCCGTTGGTTAATTGTCCTCCACCTCTACAGATGTTGGTATTAATGGGCTGCAGAGATAAGTGCGACAAACTGCGGGGATCTTGGTGGAAGGCCAATAGATTTTTGAATGAAGCGAGAGAAGAACCTTTCTGTCAATGCCTCATCTTTTGCCACTACAGCTCGAGACCACAGTAGCTTGTCAGTATTAGGTTTAAGTTTTATATAAGCGTTACCGCCTTCTGAAATTCGATGACCAACAGCCATAATTCTTTCATTAAACTTCTTTTCCAGCGAGGTCAGATTATCTTCTTTAGTGTCAATCATCCAATCTAGGCCAATGTCGGCGAGATATTTTTTCCGCTGCTTCCAGATTCTATCATTCACTAAATAATCATCAAAACTGCGGTATTCCAGGCTGTTTTTAACAAAAATGCTTCCATTTCGAAGTCCCTGTTCAAGCAGTTTATAAAGATACATTTCATGCCTATTGGCCATAATATTTTGATATTTATTGTCACCATCGGGATTCAGGATTAGATATTTCCTATCGTTCCTCGCTATAAGTTGATCATCCAACAGTGGAGGGCATTTCTTCAAATTCAAAGCTGATTTAACCGACTTTATCTGCTGATCTAGAATCGAATTATCTCGGCATCCAAAATCCAGAGCCATTAGCAATGGACGAAGATTCGTTGTGACTTGACCGAAGTGATGATCAATGTATTCCCACTTGAAAATGGTCTTATCAGGTTTAATATTCTCCATTTTTTGTATGACAAGTAAAATATTTTCCTCTGAAATAATATCGAAGGCATTGTTACGGATTGTGCCAATGTGAGTGTTGTTGCGAATTCTTCCATCAACATACATATTAAGTAGCATCGGTACATGCTCAATGTACGCCGTCAGATCTATAGCTTGTTGGTTGGCCTTCTCATCTCGATAGGTTTTAGTCTGATCCTCAATTGTTTTATAGGCGGCTAAATATGACAGCGTTAAAATGTCATTAGAGATCTGAAAGCGAGTGACTACAAAACAAATCAAATATATTAGAGACTTGTTAGTGCTGAGCTCTCGAAGATCGTAGATATCATACTTCTGACAACGAGTAGCAAAGTACCGAATATTACCTTCAGTAAGTTTGAGTTTGTTGATAACTTTAAGAGCCTCTTCGAATAAATCTGACAATAGTTGGTGCCTCTCCATCTCTTTTTTATTTTCGCCAGTTTTGTAAGCCTTGGTTAACTTTTTGAGATCATTCAACCGATATTTTTTCTCACTAGCATCGATTAATTGTAAAAACGATTCTTTATCGACAAGCCATCTATCAATAAGTTGTGACAAGCGTGTTTCTTCCGAGTTTATAGCTTTAGATATTAGCTTCTGAATTGTTGAATAACGTGGCACGGCAACATGCTTTGATTTTAAAAAAGTAATCGCGTCATGAAATAGCTGCGCTGGGTCGATGTAGTATTTTACACGATTTTCTAGCTGAGAAAATAGTTGTGCTTCTACTTGTTTATCGCAACGTTGATAGTCTGTAAGATGAAGTACTCGTTTATAGAGGCGGCTTCTAGTGAGCCGGGAAATATTCTGTTTTTGTTTATTGGCACTAGAATAATATCTCTGTGCGATGTATCGATAATCTTCTTCGATGTCTTTCCATTGATAAGTTAGGCAAACCTTTTTTACACTAAAGTATCCAAGCATAAGTAAATAGTGAATCCGATTTCGATGAGAATGAAGACCCTTCGCAGTATCAAGCTCTTCGGCGGTGAATGTAAAAAAGTGTTCACGTTCTCGAGCATTGAACTGTGGTACGCTATAGACTTCTCGTGCTTCAGGCAGACTTAGTATTGAAAGGCGATTGGCTTGTGATTTCATGAGTTCCTCCAGTAAAAGGAGGTATTGTACTAGACATATTTTGTCTAAATATAGGCCAAAAACAGATAAAAAAGGCCGTTGCTTAGTCTGACGCCGCCCCCAGAGAGCTCATGTACTCTAGGCTGCAGCCATCTTTGATACATTTGGCGTGTTTCGGCCTGGAAGGCCTGTAGACCTGAGTCACGTCCAGTTGTTGATCCGGCTGAAGCGCCAGGGTGATGCGGTGGGTATGAATATCCATCAGAACGCCATCGTCACCAAATTGTGATTTATCCAAAAAACTTAACTTGGACAGGGCTTTTTCAGTGC
>JAESUE010000168.1 GCA_016763235.1 Pseudomonadales bacterium | reverse complement strand
TCAGTAAAAAAAAAATTGATTGAAAATGCAGCCGCTGAGAGCACTTCATCCGTACCTTCCCGCTCTCAAGTCGTAGCACCTAAGCTTCCATCGGGCAGTGTTTCTGGCGTGAGTAAGCCGAAGCCACATAGTTTGCCCGAGAGTGAGGCGAGTAAAGAAGATGTTTTCTGGGGTCAGTTATTGTTAAAGCTTTCTTTAAGTGGCGCGGCTTTAAATCTGGCTCGTAACTGTTGCTTGAGCAATCCTCAGGAAGCCGCTGAGTCTGACAGCTATAACCTGGTTCTTGATCAGAAACATGGTATCTTGCTTCAATCCGCCAGAGAGGCTGCAATTAAGCAAGCACTGGTAGATTATCGAGGGAATACTGTGAAACTAAAAATTGACGTGGGGAGCCTTCAATCCCGTACACCGCAGCAATTAGACGATATTTGGCAAAGTAAACAACAGGCAGCCGCTGAGCAGAGTATTGTGGAAAACTCGGGTATACAGGCATTGATTGAGCAGTTTGACGCGCGCGTTGAGGCGGGGTCAATCAAACCGAGGGTGACCCATTAAATTACAGAAGATATTGCAAGGTGGTAACTATTCAGCTCACGCTCAAGTTTTAACGCAATCTGAACAATTACAGAGTTCGTTGAGTAGTTACGCAAAATGTTTAAAATGATAACGAACGAAGACCAATCTACGCAGGAGAAACAGCATGTCTAACCCGTTTGATGACTTAATGGGACAGGCCAAAAAAATGCAGGAACAAATGCAGGAAAAGGTCAAAAAAATGCAAGATGACCTTGTTAATGTAGAAGTGACGGGGGAATCTGGCGCTGGTTTGGTGCAGGTGGTGATGAATGGCCGACACGATGTTAAAGGCGTGTCCATCGATAGCTCTTTGTTGTCAGAAGATAAAACAATTTTGGAAGATCTTCTTGCTGCTGCGGTAAATGATGCCGTGCGGAAGGTAGAAATTGAGAACAAGGATAAAGTGGTCGGTATGGTACCTGGTATGAACATGAACTTCCCCGATGGTTTCAACCCGTTTAAAACCCCAAAATGAGTTTAAGTCCTTTAACAAATCGCCTGGTAGAGGCTCTCACAGTTTTGCCTGGTATCGGGAGGAAAACCGCTCAACGCATGGCCTTGTATTTACTAGAGCACAATCGCAATGGCGGTAGGCAGTTAGCAAAATGCTTAAACGAAGCCATGGAACGTGTGGGGCATTGCTCACAATGTCGAATCCATAGCGAAGAACCCCTTTGTAAAATATGCCGTAACCCTTCTCGGGATCAGAGCTTGTTATGTGTTGTCGAAAGCCCGGCCGATGCCTTAGCGGTTGAGCAATCGGGTAGCTTTAAAGGGATTTATTTTGTGCTGATGGGGCATCTCTCTCCCCTCGATGGAATAGGCCCTGAGCAGTTAGGCATTAGCCTTTTGGTGGATCGTGCCGCGAAAGGTGAAATACAGGAAATTATTGTGGCGACGAACCCAACGGTCGAAGGAGAGGCAACTGCTCATTATATTGCTGATAGTCTACGAGAATTTGAAGTGACCGTGAGTCGAATTGCTCACGGAATACCGGTAGGGGGTGAGCTGGAATATACAGACGGCGGAACCCTTAATTATGCTTTTTCTGGACGTAAACACCTTGACTGATACCAAGTGGGATTTTCCCGTTACCTTTATTAATGACAATGATTCGTTGGCGGCGCTGTGCGCACGCTGGCGCGAGCAAAAAAGCGTTGCCCTGGATACAGAGTTTATTCGGGAGCGAACCTTTTATCCCATACTGGGCTTGATTCAAGCGGCGGATAAAGATGGGATTTACCTGATCGATCCGCTCGCTGATTTGGACTTTGCACCGTTTTCTGCAGTATTAATTGATGAATCGATCACCAAAGTTTTTCACGCTTGCGGTGAAGACCTTGATGTCTTCGCCCATTTTTGTGGCGTTTTACCGGCTCCGATATTTGATACGCAGGTGGCGGCGGCCTATTGCGGTATGGATACCCAAATGGGTTATCAGCGAATCGTGCAGGAACTTTATGATATAAGTTAGGATAAGCACGAAACCCGCAGCAACTGGTTGCAGAGACCCCTTAGCGAATCACAGCTGTCTTATGCCGTTGAAGATGTACGCTTTCTTCTCGATATACATCAGATTTTAACGATGCGATTAAAAGAAAATGAACGCCTCTCCTGGGTGCAGGAAGAGTGTCAGGGTTTAATAAAGCAGGGGCGTGCTACGAATGCATCGCAAAAGTATTATTTAAAATTTCGCAATGCTTGTCACTTTTCTTATAATCAGCAACGATTTCTTCAGGCTTTGTGCGTTTGGCGTGAAGAGGAAGCTCGCCGTCAAGATCGACCGAAAGGGTTTATTCTTGAAGAATCCTGCTTGCTGCCTATTGCTGAAGTAATGCCCGAATCCCAAGGGGATTTACATGCAATACAGGGTGTTGGAAAAAGACAAATAGCGCGTTATGGAGAGTCAATTCTTTCCTTGGTGGCGCAAGTAAACACAGAAAGCCCCGATGACCTTTTCGAGGCGATTCCCGCTCCATTGCGTAAAGAAAGTAAGCCCTTGCTCGATGGCGTAAAAAAAGCATCTTCAAACAAAGCAAAAGCCTTGGGTTTAAAGCCTGAATTATTATTACGTCGTAAAACCCTTGAAGCGCTGCTACAAAAATTGCTGCATTCAAAAATAACGAATGGGAGAGTCTACTTCAAGGCTGGCGAGGACCTATTTTGATTCCTCTGGTATCGGCAGAAATTTCTCGACAGGCAGGCCTTGTTGAACGCTTGAGAAGTTACTCTCCTCCTTCCATAAGAAAGGCCGAAAAATGAAGTTGTTGTGTTCTATTTATAAAAGCACCAAAAAAGATGAAATGTATCTTTATGTAGAAAAAAAAGATAAATTCCAACGGGTGCCAGAAGCCTTACTCAATATCTTTGGATCGCCGGTTCATTTTGGTGATTTATTGTTACGTCCGGAGAAAAAACTAGCGCGTGCAGATGTTGTTGAGGTGATCGCACAAATTCAGGAAAAAGGTTTTTTCCTGCAAATGCCGCCTGTTAAAGAAGAATACCTGCTTGATCTATTTAAAGCTGAGCAGGGTAAATAATAAATGACTGCCGAAAAGGCATTTTGGAAAACAACACACCTTGAGGAAATGAGCGAGATCGAGTGGGAGGCATTGTGTGACGGTTGTGGGCAGTGTTGTTTACACAAGCTGGAAGATGAAGACACCCAAGAGGTGTTTTATACGGATGTTGCCTGTCAATTATACGATCTGGGTCAAGGTGCTTGTAAAAGTTATAGTCAGCGCTTAAACCGTGTTGAAATGTGCGTAAAGCTAACAGTAGAGCTGATTCCGCAGTTTCACTGGCTGCCAAAAACCTGCGCTTATCGTTTGTTATCTGAGGGGCAGCAACTACCCGATTGGCACCCTCTGGTGAGTGGCCGTTCGCAATCAGTCGTGGAAGCAGGGCATTCTATTGTTGGTAAGGCCGTGCCAGAATTTTCTATCGCCGAAGATGCGTGGGAAGAAAGAGTCATTACGTGGGTGGAATAATTAAGTATGTTTACGCATGAAGAATATCTAATGGCCTGGGGTGTTTACCTACTGGCTGCCAGCGGTTTGCTTTTTGCTTTCTGGCAGGTGACACGTAACTTTCCTGGGCTCTTTATAACGCGTGTTATGCGTGTAAGCCTGCTGGTTATATTGTTTATGCCGTGGTTCAGTTATGGTGAGCAAAAGTATTTAGCTCCGGCCTTCTTAGTTGCGGGATTTGAATCACTAGCTCACAACAGTGCTCTCTGGGTGAGGGCCGGCGTGCCCTTGTTATCGGCGTTATCCTTCGCCTTAGTCCTGACAATAATTTTTTCGATTGCACTTAGAAAACGCTAAAGAGTAAGTAAAGCGGGATGCTTATAGGCCTGAATTATTGATGTTTTTTGCTATAAATATAAGAACTTGTCTATAAAAATATCCTTTAGAGTATAATCCTGTAAATCGCAATCTGAACAGCTATAGGGATTGCTGAACAAATACCATCATCTTAAGAAAAGGATCTTCTTTTGTCTCACTTCATACCTTGCCTGCGTTTTTATGGTATTTATCATTACCTTCTGCTGATTACCCTAATCCTTTTTGTTTCCCTCTCTTTCGCCGATGACGAGCTGGAAATGCTTTCCCCTGAGCTGACATCCGATGTGCGGGTCGTGATTGATATCTCCGGTAGTATGAAAAAAAGCGATCCCAAAAACCTGAGAATTCCTGCTTCTGAACTCCTGATTAGTTTATTACCTGAAGGCAGTAAAGCGGGGGTTTGGACCTTTGGACAGTACGTCAACATGTTGGTGCCCCATGGCGATGTAAACACACAGTGGAAAAGAAAAGCTAAAAAAGAAGTTCAAAAAATAAACTCGGTTGCTATGTATACCAATATTGGTAAGGCCATTGAGGTATCCACCGCCGGATGGAAAAAGTCTGATCCGGCTACGCGCCGTAGCCTGGTATTGCTGACAGATGGGGTGGTAGATATTTCTCGTAATATGGCCGATAACTACCGAGAACGAGAACGAATTATAGAAGAGCTGCTTCCTCAGCTACGGCAGCAGGGCGTGACGGTGCATACTATTGCCCTGTCGAAGCATGCAGATGCAAAACTTATGCAACGACTTGCAGTTGAGACAGAAGGAACATTTCAAACAGTTCTGAATGCCGTTGATTTACCCAAAGCTTTTTTGCAAACATTTGATAATGCCGTGCCTCAGGAACAAGTTCCTCTTGATGAGAATTATTTCTCAATCGATGGCAGCGTGGATGAGTTTACCGCTTTGGTGTTTAAGGGGAAAAACTCTCCCGATACATTACTGCAAACCCCTAGCGGAAAGAAACTTTCACGGAGTAGTGGCTTAAAGTCACTCAAATGGCTTTCGGAGGCTGGTTATGACTTGATAACAGTGAGCAAGCCTCAGTCCGGAGAATGGCGACTTATTGCTGACATAGATCTCAGTAATCGCGTTACGGTGGTGAGTGACTTAAGGTTATCAGTCGACGAGCTTCCCAAGAACATCCTGTTGGGAGAGCGCGTAGGTATTAATATTCGCTTGCTGGAGGAC
>JAESUE010000167.1 GCA_016763235.1 Pseudomonadales bacterium | reverse complement strand
TTCTTCGCAATACTTATAGCCGTTTATATGATAAACAAAATGTTTGTTGAAAAAGATGCTCCGTCATCTTTGATTTTTTCGGTATTGATTTTTATTGGATTGCTATTTTCAATAGCAATGGGGCCGTGGTTGGCGTCTTTTCTTTCTATTCTTGGTGACCGTAGGGCGGCGGTATATAGTGGGGATTCGGCCAGCGGTATTAAATTCACCCTGTTTTGGTCAGCGTTACTTATTGGTGTGTTTTTTCAAGATAGATTGTTTTATAAAGATAAGATTAATGCGTATGTTGTCATAATACTTTCAATTGTTACTTTTAATGTGTTTACGGGCGGGTACTCTAGTCGACTATTGGCCGTTTCATTGCCAATGATATTTTCGTCACTTCTTAGTTTTAACGGTGTATTTAAATGGCTTGGCCTGCTTCTGTATCTAGCTTATGTGTCTCTGCAATGGATATATTGGCTGCACATTAGTGTCATTTCGTGAGCGTAGATAATGGTGTGTAAAGTCGTACATATTATAACTGGCCTAACAACAGGAGGCGCTGAAATGATGCTGTATAAGTTTCTTTCAGCCTCTTCTGTTGAAAATATTGTTATAAGTTTGAATGGTACAAGGTCAGCGCCAATGGCTGAAAAGATAGAATCTCTTGATGTTAATATTTATTATCTTGGAATGCGCTCAAACAGAATAAAATTGGAAAATATTTTGGACCTATGGCGCATAATAAAAATAGAATCTCCTGATGTCGTTCAGGGTTGGATGTACCATGGCAATATGATGGCTCTGCTTGCTACACGCCTAAAACCAAATATACCGGTGCTGTGGAATATTAGACATTCACTGCATGATTTGAGTGAAGAAAAACGCGTTATGCGGCTATTGATTCGGCTTAATGCGTTTTTCTCTAAAACCCCTGTGAATATTCTCTATAACAGCAGTGTTACTGCTCGTCAGCATGAACGATATGGTCTCAAAGAGAGCAAAACGAAAATAATACCCAACGGTTTTGATTCGAATAAATTCTCTCCCAATGCTGATATAAGGCGTGATATTCGGAAAAAATACAATGTTAAAGAGAACCAATGTTTATTTGCTATGGTGGCAAGGTACCACCCCGTTAAAGGCCATTCGGTACTATTGAACGCGCTAAGTATTTTAATAAAACGCAATCGTAATTTAAAAGTAATGCTCGTGGGCAAGGGCTTAGAGTCTACAAATCATTCGCTGGTGGAGTTGATAAACCAATGTGGTTTATCTGATTTCGTATTGTTGCTCGGTGAACGTGAAGATATTCCACAATTGATGTCCTCGTTTGATGTGCTTGTTTCCGCATCTTGGGGTGAAGCATTCCCGAATTGTGTTGGTGAAGCAATGTTAAGCGGTGTGCCCTGTATAGTGGCCGATGTCGGCGATTCAAAGTGGATAGTGGGCGACTGGGGGAAAGTAGTGAAACCCGGTGATGTGGAAGGTTTATCGAATGCATGCAGTGAATACATGGTTATGGATACAGGCGTGCGGCAAACAATTGGAAGGCATGCTAGAGACAGAATTAAAAGTCATTTCGGCCTTGATAAAATCGCACAGCAGTACGATTTCTTGTATCAAACGGTTGAAAATGGAACGCATTCAAAATCGTGTGGGTAAATAGCATCGGTAATTGTTTAAAAGTTTTGCTAGTTTTAGGTCAATTTATCATGTCGTCTTCTATTGCGAGTGCCGATGATCAGCAGGCATTTATGTGGAATAGATTTCGATACCCTATTGAGCGCTATGCACAAAGAGACGCGATTAAAATCGCAGATGTAATCGTTAAGTTGCAACGCCCCACGGGTGGGTGGGGGAAGACTGTTGCCCCTGATGAGGGCTATTCAACAGTAAGCCTAGAAGCAGTGGCAGCACTCGAATATTCTTTATCATTGCTTCATGACGGAGCGAGTAAAACCAGCACATATTCTCATCATGCAACGACCCTTGATAACGGGGCCACCCATTCACATATACGTTATTTGATGAGAGTGGCCCGTGCAACAAAAGATATCAAGTATCAGAAATCAGCTATAACAGGGCTGCACTATTTGCTTGACGCGCAGCTCGAATCGGGAGGGTGGCCACAGAATTATCCTAATATGAGTTCCTATGGCGGGCATATAACGTTTAACGATGGCGCAATGGCGGGGGCGTTAACGGCATTGCAAGAGGTCGCTACTGGCGAATATTATTTTATAAAACCTGCTTTGATGAAACAGGTGCAGATGGCAATTGATTTGGGGGTCGAGTTTATTCTACGTTCCCAAATAGTAATTAGTGGAAAAAGGACAGTTTGGTGCGCTCAGCATAATAACGTAGATTACAAACCGGAAGGTGGCCGTATTTACGAATTGCCATCACTCAGTGGCGCGGAATCTGTTGGAATTATTAAGGTGTTGATGCGTATTGATAGGCCTAATGCGAGGGTGATTGCCTCTATTAAGTCCGCAGTTAATTGGCTGTATGAAGCGAAAATTGAACACATTTACCTAACAAAAGTTCCAGATGAAAAGTATACCGGTAAGTTTCACTTGCAAATAAAGGAAGATCCATCGGGAGAAAAAACACGTTCTTATTCTTATCTTGGTAGAGGGTATGACCTTGAAGTTGTTGCGGGCGGACATCGCCCAATGTGGGCAAGGTTTTATGATTTATCATCCCAAAAACCGATATTTGCAGGGTGGGACGGCGTGGCAAAATCTTCCTTGAGTCTCATCGACTATGAGCGAAGGGTGGGATATATGTGGTACGGCTATTGGGCAGAAACATTGTTAAAGCGTGATTTGCCTCGGTGGAAAAAGAAATGGATAGATTGATAACGATACGGACAGAGTTAAAGGAAAGTATGGAAGTAATAGGCGTCCATACTGTAGACGGTTCAAGCTCACTACGAAGTGGTTATATAAAAGAAGTTTATCTATGAAAATCGGATTTTTTGCTAATACTGACTGGTATCTCTATAACTTTCGTATGCCCTTAGCCAATTATTTAAGGGAAAATGGTCATGTTGTAGTCATGATTTGCCCGCAGGGAGATTATTGTGATCTTCTTGAAAAATCGGGGTTTGAGGTTGTAAAGGTTCCGCTCAATAGGAAAAGTATAAATCCCTTTGATGCGTTATTGTTTATCGGGAAGTTAAGAAAAACATATCAAGATCATCAATTTGACCTCGTTCATAATTTTACTATTAAGAGTGTTCTACTGGGGTCAATCGCAGCGAGGTTATCAGGTGTAGAGTCTGTGGTTAATGCGGTTGCCGGAATGGGGTTTATCTTTTCCAGTGATTCATGGAAGGCAAAGATATTAAGGCCCATTATGAAAGTGATGCTTATGGTTTCCCATGCTCACCCACGCACTCGGCTTATATTACAAAATCCGGATGATAGAAGTGATTTTATTAATAACAAACTAGTCCCCAAAGAAAAGATTAGGCTTATCCTCGGTTCTGGGGTAAACACTGAAAAATTTTCAGCCAATGGATCTACATTTTTTGACACTGAGACTGTTCGGGTTTTGATTGCTACCCGACTATTATGGGAAAAGGGTTTAAAGGAGTATGTGGAGAGCGCTAAGCGTATGAGCAAAGACGGTGCGAACGTTGAGTTTTTATTAGCAGGGTCAATTGATGAAGGTAACCCTGGTGCTGTTAACCTCGAAGAGCTGCAGCGTTGGGAAAATGACGGGTATATTAAATATCTAGGACATGTAAGTGATATGCCCAAGCTTCTCAACTCTGTGGATATTGCAGTTCTACCTTCTTTCTATCGCGAAGGGGTGCCGCGTTTTTTAATAGAAAGCGCTGCGTCTGGCTTACCTATCATTACCACCGATACTCCAGGTTGTAGAGAGGTTGTAATTGATCGTCTTAATGGATACCTCGTGCAGATTAAAAGTGCAGATGACTTGACTGATGCAATAAAAAGTCTGGTAGACGACCCCTTGCTAAGAAAAAAAATGGGCCGAGAAAGCCGTAGAATAGCCCAAGATAAATTTTCAGAAGAAAGGGTTTTTAGTGAAACTACGGCGGTATATAGCGAACTTTCTGTTTAGTGCGCACCTTTGTAGTGAGAAATAATATCTACGGGTTCTGGTGAAAGATTTTTTCTACCCAAGAAAAAAACCCCGCTGGCTGAATCAATATTATAGGCCTCGGGTATTAAACGATCAAAGTACTGAAGCCAGAAGAAGGCTGTTTTTATCACCTTTCCAGCTGTTCTTGATCGAAATAACCCTCTGAAAAAATAGTCAATCGACCATAGAATTTGCGTCCCCGCACCCGCCGATGCGCCTGATGAGATGAGTTCAAAATTTCTAAATAGGTAACGGTGCCCGCTTTCTGTAAACCTTGTGAAATCGTACGCAGCTTCGTGTACCTGTTGCAGAAATGGGGTTTCTGAATAAATAAAACCGCCTGGTTTTAAGATGCGAAATATCTCTGATGAAACAGTAGAAGGGTCTAAAACATGCTCAAGTACCGCTTGAATAATCACAGCATCAAAACTATTTTCCGGCAAGGGGATGTCGTGTGCATCCGCTACAAAATGCACATTAGGCGAAGCGTAAATGTCAAACGAAACCACCTCTATGCGTGAGTCCTTATATAGTGGCTCCATGCCTTGGCTCACGGTTCCACCGCCGACAATGAGCACCCTCGGGCGTTCCGCGCAATCTTTGAGTAAGCGGGTCAGAAGCTTGATATTGTTCGCAGTTGTTTTTTTTGGAGGTGATACTACGGTTTTAAGTCGCTTCAGAAGACCGTGGTACTTTCGTCTTTTCACGGAGGAATCAGCTTTTCGGAAATTTTGTTTGTCCAGTATGCTGTTCTCGAAATTTATTAAGATTGGGTATCCATCGACAATGTCATATTCAATCTTTTCATTATTGGTGTCGGACACCAGCGAGTTCTCTTTGAGCGTAAGAGGTTTTCCAGTAACAGGGCAACGAATTAATTCATTGACAATATTCTTACTTAATAGCATTCGTTTTTCTCGGGAAATACCCTTGAGCCTGTACCAAAATGATACAGAGCTCATGGTGGTTTGATTTTTCGGTAGGCACAGATAGCCACGAAATGGGCACGAGGTCGGGTATTTTCGTACCACAAAGGATGATTTGGTTCACCTTGCCGCCGCTAAATAGGCCCGTGAATTTCTGTAGTCCATAAGTAAAAGTGGATTCGGTGCGTCATAGAAATGTCATATAACTACCCCAATATATCGACCCAACGCAAATAGACGCATGCTCGAATGATAATTATTGTCGTTCCATTATGCTTCAATTTTATGAAGCTGGCAGACGTTCATTAGGGCTGATGTTGTGTTTGCGCTGGGTAGGAATAAATACGGGAAGTTTTTGGTGGGGAATATACGTGTTTGGTAATCAAGACTTATTCGATAACAGAGTTATAAAAGTTAATGCTTCGTTAGTGGCTTTATGCACGATGACTCTAATAGCTCTGATGTTGTTATTCTTTGACGGAATTTCCCATATGTTCCGCGTTTGGATGATCAAAGAAGAATACAGCCACGGGTTTTTTCTACCATTAATTGCGATATATATATTGTGGCAGAGGCGCAACTTTTTAGCCCAATTACCCAATACGGGCTCATATTTGGGTTTCTTCGTCGTCTGTTTTGGTATGGCTTTGGGTGCAGTTGGCGAGTTAGGCACGCTGTATACCGTCATCCAATACGGGTTTGTCGTAGCAATTTTTGGGGTGATACTGTCAATTACAGGCGTTTCGTCATTTAGGCATTATTTCTTCCCCTTGCTTATATTGGTATTTATGATTCCGTTCCCTAGCTTTTTATACAATAGCCTTTCATCTAAATTACAGCTTATTTCTTCTGAAATTGGTGTTGCTGTAATCCAACTGTTTAATATTCCTGTATACCTTGAAGGCAATGTTATTGACTTAGGTAAAATGAAGTTGCAGGTGGTAGAGGCGTGTTCCGGGTTGCGTTATTTATTCCCACTTTCTGCTTTGGCTTATGTTTTGGCTTTGATGTTTCAAGCGAATACCTACTTTAAGGTTTTGGTATTTCTTTCGAGCGTCCCGGTTACCATCATAATGAATAGCTTTCGCATCGGGTTAATCGGTGTCACCGTTGATATTTGGGGGAAAAAGGCTGCTGAAGGTCTATTGCATGACTTTGAGGGCTGGGTGGTTTTCATGTCTTCCCTCGCAGTATTGATTCTTGAAATCATTGTGCTTGCAAGAATAACCGGTGATAAGCGAGCGCTAGGCGACCTGCTACAAATACAAGCGACTAACGTTAATCCTAGCACTTCATTCGCTGCACAAGATGGGGCGTCGAAAAAAGGCTTGCGACCTTTCTACCTGAGTATCGCCGCAATTCTGTTGCTAAGCGGAGTTCTTTTTCTTTCCCCTGAGCGTGACGAAAATATTCCTGAGAGAATTTCGTTTTCTGCCTACCCAGAACAACTGGGTATTTGGTCTGGTCAGCGTGATTATCTTAACCCTGATCACCTCAAATCATTAAAACTCACTGATTACTTGCTAATGAATTATTCATCTCAATTGGGTGCGCCGGTGAATTATTATGTGGCCTATTATGATTCCCAGCAGAAAGGCCGTTCGGCACACTCCCCGAAAAGCTGTATCCCTGGCGATGGTTGGGAAATGTCCGGCTTTAAAAGTTTTGATCTTGCGATAACCGACGAGTTCTCCCTGCCTGTTAATCGCACTCTGATAAAAAAAGGTACTCAGACCTCACTCATTTATTATTGGTTTCAGCAGCGAGGCCGGGTGCTAAATAATGAATACTTGGTGAAGTTTTATATCCTCTGGGACTCGTTGACGCTTGGTCGGACTGATGGCGCGATGATTCGCGTTACAACCCCCGTGTTCGCGAACGAGCCGGTTGCGCAGGCAGAGGAACGAATTCAAACGTTGATCCGTGAATCTCAATCATCGCTACAAAATTACGTTCCGGGATAAAAAATGTCTTATTACGCTGCATTTATTTTGTCTACCTTTATCGCTCTCGGTCTAACGCCAGTGCTAATGCGTTACGCAGTTGTTATAGGCGTGATGGATGAACCAAATGAAAGAAAGGTACATAGCAGTGCCATTCCTCGCATCGGTGGGGTGGCGATGGTTCTCGCTACCATTATTCCACTTCTTATCTGGCTTCCTTTTGAGTCACCTTATATTGCTATTTGCTGTGCGATTATGGTCATTTTTCTGTTTGGATTTTGGGATGATAGAAAAGAACTTTCCTATAAATATAAGTTTGCTGGGCAAATTCTTGCGGCATTGATTGTTGTGCTCGGTGGTGATCTATATGTAAGAGAGCTACCGTTTGGTATTGAAGCGTCACTCAGTACACCCTTGCTTTATGTCTTGAGTGTGTTTTTTCTGGTTGGGATTACCAATGCCATGAATATGACTGATGGCTTGGATGGTCTAGCCGGTGGCGCTACGTTATTGAGTTTTGGTTTGATTGCCGTGCTGTCTATTCAGTCAAATGCGCCGGATGTGTTGCTGATTACCGTTGCCGTCGTCGGCGGGGTATTAGGCTTTTTGCGTTTCAATTCTCACCCCGCAGTGGTTTTTATGGGGGATACCGGAAGCCAGTTTTTGGGTTTTATTCTTGGCCTAGAATCTATCATGTTGACGCAATATGGTGATCTCACACTATCAAAAACGCTTCCCCTATTGATTCTTGGTTTACCGATGTTTGACACGCTCATCGTTATGGCCCTGCGGGTTAAACGCGGGCTTTCTCCCTTTCATGCAGATAAAAACCATATTCACCATCGTTTGCTAGGGTTGGGCTTAAGCCATTTTCAGGCAGTCGTGGCGCTTTACTTGATCCAGGCGACATTCGTTTTTACCGCATACCTAATCGCCTATTCTCATGATTTGTTGCCATTGTTATTATTCGTTGTGTACGGATTGTTGATTGTATTGTCTCTCTGGTTTTTTGAAAATAAAAAAATAATCATTCCCGATTACCTATCGATTAAATTTGTAAAGAAGGCGAGGGTGGGCATCAAGCAGAGCGCTTTTGTAGAGATGCTGGCGGCTAACTTTGCGCCCGTATTATTGCTAAGCATCTTAATTATAGGGATATTATTACGGCAGGATGCGATTCCACGTTTGACGTATGATGTCGCCCTGTTGAGTGCATTAATTGTATTGGCAACTATCGGTAGTTTTTTTACACGACCTAGTGATGCTTATTATCGAATATTGCTGGCTACATTTTCTGCGCTCATTGTTTATCTGGGGATTCCTCTAGAAAATGATGATTATTTGATTCCCTTTGGATATGTTGATTTCCCTGTTTTTATGGGGCTTTTTCTTTGGGTGTTGTTAACTCTTTATCGCGGGAAAGTGCCAGAATTTAAGGCGAGTCCTTTTGATATTCTCATTGTATTGCTGCTTTTTGTGATGCCGATTATTAGCGAAGTAGGTGGCGGCGTAAGGGTGTATTCTTTTGCTTTTGCACGATTTATTATCTTGCTCTACGTCTTTGAGCTGCTAATTGGTATGCGCGTTATTCAGTCAAAAAAGACCTGTCGGTTCTTCCTTTCTTTTTTTGCATTTGCAATCGCTGCAAAATACTTGTCTATCTAGTCTAATCACCTGTTGATGTTAGATTGAAGTGCAGTTCGTCGGCACTCTCCTCGTTTTCATCGTTGTTGTATGTTGTCACAAATGGACGATGTAATTTATTAGTGTAATCATTTTGACACATTTGTATGACAATCTTTGCCGCAATGCATTACACGTAAAAACGTGCCCATTTTATATAACGGGCACCTCTTAAGAACGTATTGGTAAAGAGATAAACGATGAAGAATACCTACAAAGTATTGATTTTATGTGCGTTGACGGGTTTGGTCGCTTGCGGCGGTGTTGAGGGACGAAAGCTGAAGCACATGGAGAAAGCAGCCGTAAGTTTTGAACAGCACGAGTACGATAAGGCGCGGGTGAGTTATCGAAACGTACTCAAAATTGACCCCAAAGACTTGCCCGCGAGGATGGGGTACGCAGAAACCCTGATGAAGTTGAAAGAGTGGCGTCAGGCCGCAGGGCAATACCGGGGGATCATTGAAGAGCATCCTGATAATAAACAGGCGAAAATTAGTCTAGGGCAGCTGTACCTTTTGGCCAATGAAGCCGATCTTGCCATGACCTTGGCGGAGGAAGTGCTGGCAATGGATGGTACTAATCCGAAGGGCATGACACTAAAAGCCGGTAGTTTTGCTAACCAAGGTAAACGTGTAGAGGCTCTGGAGGTTATCAAACAGGCCTACACGATAGAGCCAAATAGTATTGATACCATCTTGCTTTATTCCTCCTTATTGAGTGCAAATAAAAAACCAGATCTTGCTATGAAACTGGTTGAACGTGAGCTCGAAAACCACCCCGATAGTTCTACCCTTCACACTTTTTTATCGCGCGCCTACCTCGCATCAGGACAGTTAGATCTGGCGGAAAAAGAGTTTCTCAGCTTGGTTAAGCTTGAACCAGACAATATCAATTTAAAGAATCAACTGGTGTTTTTTTACGAAAAGAGCGGTAAACCTAAAGAAGCTGAAACAGTGCTCACAAATTTGATAAAAAACTCGGAAGATAAAACAGCCGCTATTATTAGTTTTTTCGATTTACACCTGTTTCGTGGTGATAAAGATAAGGCTGTCACAATGCTTCAGAAGGAAATTGGCGTAGATAGCGATAATCACGATTTGCAATTTCGGCTTGCCGCACATTTTGTGAAAAATGATAAAAAAGAGGATGCAAAAAATATCTATCTAGCTTTGATTGATGAGAAGGAACTCAGTGCAGAAAAGGCCAAAATACGTTTGGCATATTTATCTGAAACTGAAAATAAGTCTGAAGAGGCGAAACTGTTAATTGAAGAAGTGCTAGTAGAAAATGCCGGAAATATCGAGGCTTTGACTCTGCGTGCCACGATGTATCTTAAAGAGAAGGACGCGCTGAATGCCGTGGCCGATTTACGCACGGTGCTAAATGCCGACCCTGATAATGCAGAGATTATAAAGCTATTGGGCAGTGCGCATAGTATGAATGGTGATGCAGATCTTGCGATAGACATGCTGAAAAGTGCGCAAAACCTACAACCCAGAGATATTCAAATTAGTATGCAGCTTGCCAGTCTTTACAAGCGTAATGGCAATGCTTTGGAGGCCTCCAAACAAATGGAAATGTCCTATCAGCTCGCGCCTAAAAATATTCAAATTATCGAGCAATTGGCGCAGTCTTATATGTCTATTAATGATGCTGATAAATCAGAATTAGCGGTGCAGCGTTTTATCGAGCTGGGTGGCGATATGGCTCGTGGCAGTTATTATCTCGGTTTGATTTCGCAATCTCGGAACCAACATGAGCAAGCGGTTGCGCATTTCACTCAGTCATTGGATGCTAAACCCGGTGCCGTAGAGCCGATGTCTGGCAAGGTGCGAAGCCTCATTGCGCAGGATAAGAAAAAGCAAGCGCTGGCTTGGTTGACGAAAGTTGCTGAAAAACTTAAAGACAATGCAGTTGCGTACAATTTGAAGGGAGAGCTGTTACTGAGTGATAAAGACTACGCGGGCGCAATAGCCGCATTTGAAAAAGCGCATAAAGTAAAACCTGAATGGTGGGTTCCTTATCGGACACACGCGGTGGCCTATATTTCTCAAAATAAAAACTCCCAAGCCTTGGACGTTTTAAAGGCAGGTGTTGAAAGTACCAATGGGAATCCTAAATTACGCGCTCAAACCGCATTAGTGGCACAGAAGTTCGGTTACCTCGACGAGGCTGTAAGTCAATATGAAGCGATTCTTCAATTAGATGCCACGAACAAGTTCGCCGCCAATAACTTAGCGATGTTGCTTGTTAACAACAGGGCTTCTGATGCGGGAGTGTTGCAACGTGCTGTGGAGTTAACTTCCATTTTAAAAACAAGCGAACAAGACATCTTTAGCGACACCATTGGTTGGGTGGCCTACGCAAATGGACAATATGAGGAGGCTCTTCCTCTCATTCAGAAAGCCCTCAGTGCAAACCCTGATAGTCCAGAAATTCAATATCATATTGGTATGACTTATTTTCAGATTAAAGATGTTGAAAATGCTAGAAAGCATCTTGCAGAAGCCATTTCAGCCAAGGAACCTTTTATCGGTAAGGATGATGCAAAACAGACATTAGATCTTTTGGGGAACAGTTAGAGAAAACGTTTAATTGAAACGCAATGCGCCAGTTTTATTACTGGCTTTTTTATTTTAATGAGTGAGTGAGACGAAAAATGAAAAATGTTATTTCTTCTGTGCTACAAGCCTTGCTCCTGGTGTATTTATTTTCGGCGCAGACCTTTGCTGATGAGATACACAAAAGCGGATTGATCGGTTTATCTGGGAAAGATGCATTACAGGAATACGCATTCTCTTTGCCCCAAGAGACGACCGTTGATTTTGCGCTCAACATTTTGGGTAAGTCGACAGGCGAACTCGATGCGAAAATGCTTCTTGCTCAGGGCGTAACGCAGCATTTTATTGTCAAGCTAAACGAAACCAATACAGTGACACTCGCAGCCGGTGAATATCAGGTGATGGTTTTCTCCACTCTTTTGGATGCAAGGTTTGCACATATTGAAGTTAAAGTAAGCGGCTCGGCAGTAGATATTCATGATGTGCTGACCATCGTTGATGGGGCGGTTGTTGATGCGAACGCCTATCGGAATATTCGGCAAGATTTCACCCTCAATGAGCAGCATGTGGTCACCTTGGCCCTCACCGATTACGCAAGCCTGATAGGGCTCTCTCCTTCAGCTGTATTTCCATTAACACACACATTTTTTAGTTTACTTAATTCAGATGATTCCAGTGTTTTTTACTCTGGTGGTTTGGATGGTTTTCAAGGTGAGTTAGAGGCGGGGATTATCAACTACAACTTCATTTTATTGCTGATGTTGATGTTGATGTTG
>JAESUE010000166.1 GCA_016763235.1 Pseudomonadales bacterium | reverse complement strand
CGGCGAGTAACAAGCCGTAGGCGCGTTTAGGGGATGATGGAACGACAACGCGAAGCCCTGCTGTATGCGCGAAGAGGGCTTCGGTACTCTCAGAATGGTGTTCAGGTGCGTGGATGCCGCCGCCATAGGGCGCGCGCAATACCATCGGGCAGCTTAAGCGACCACGGCTTCGGTTGCGCATTCTCGCCGCATGGCAAACGATGTGTTCCATGGCTGCAAAGATAAACCCCATAAACTGAATTTCCGCAATGGGTCGCGGGCCTTGAGTAGCCATGCCGACACTAATGCCAGCAATGAGTGTTTCGGCAAGCGGGGTGTCCATGACTCGGCGCAAACCGAACTCTGCCTTGAGGCCGTCCGTTGCGCGAAATACGCCCCCGTTGGTTCCCACATCCTCGCCCAGAATGACAACATCTTCATCGTTACGCATTTCGTAGGCCATCGCCAGGTTGACGGCTTCTACCATGGTGATGCCTTGCGATGTTTCATTATTCATGATCATCCCCCTTGGTTTTGTTGATTAACTGTTCTCGTTGCTCATAAAGGCTATGTGGTAGCTCTTTATAGAGATAATCAAACATGGCCTCGGGAGGTTGCGTTTCAGTATTCAGGTAGTCTTCTACACCTTTTTTTATTTGTTCTTCGCATTGCTCATAAAGCGCTTTTTCTTTGCCTTCGTTCCAAATTTTTCGGTGATGGAGGAAGTTGCGAAAGCGCTTAATAGGCTCTTTCTCCCAGCCCTTTTTTAGCGCATCTGGCGAGCTATAACGTGTGGCATCATCGGCGGTGGTATGGTCGCTCAGTCGGTAGGTAATGGCTTCGATTAGCGTGGGGCCTTTACCACTGTAGGCATTTTCAAGGGCGCGCTTTACAGCATCGTAAATGGCAAGCATATCGCAGCCGTCCACCTGCTCACAGCGTACTTCGCCTAAAATACCTTTTTGGGCCAAGGTTTGGGCAGCAGTTTGAACGGATCGTGGTACAGAAATAGCCCATTGGTTATTATTGATGACAATCACTAAGGGCAGTTGCCAAGTTCCCGCCAGGTTCACTGCTTCGGAAAAATCCCCTCGTGAGGTTGCACCATCGCCCAGTGTTGTTACAACGGCACGATTTTCATGGCGTGATTTTATGGCAGTGGCGATACCTGCACCGTGGGTTACTTGCGTGGCTATAGGAACGCAGTTGGGTAAATCTTGGGGAGATTTGGAGTTGTTGTTGCCCCGTTCATCCCCCCCCCACGAGAGTAGTATTTCCTTTATTTCAACGCCACGAATAAGCTGTGCGGCCATATCTCTATAATAGGGTGCGAGTACGTCATTTTGTTTCATGGCGTGGCCAACTGCGACGCCGATGGCTTCTTGCCCTAGGGTTGAGGGGTAGGTGCCCATTTTCCCCGTTCTTTGCAGGGCAATACATTTTTTATCCAGTAGTCGCGTTAACACCATGGATTTATAAAGCGTGATTAATGAAGCCTCATCCTCAAGATAGGCAGGAAGATCGCTTAATTCTTTTCCCTCATTGTCGAGGTACTGGTAATAGTTGATCTCAAATTGTGCTCTTAGCTCTGGGTTTCTATCAGTATTATTCATAGTGAGCCTGTCTAATTATGCCGATTCAGATGAGGTATTTAAGTAAGTTACATCTGGCGTTAATATTCTGCAAGGTGCGTGTAAGCAGCACCCATGCATTAATCTCTATTAATGATAGAGGATATTTTCAGCCATCTCGTTTGCGATGGCGTGACACGCTTTACTTTCTTTTTCTGAACGCACAAAAATTTCTTCTAATGTCGTACCGATATTTTTGGTTTTTAAAGCAACGTCCTGTTCTGATACGCCCTGGGGGATAAGTGAAACATCAATAAGACCGCCTGCATTTATGACGTAGTCGGGGGCGTAGAGAATGCCACGTTCATGAAGGTGTAAGCCATCTGAGTCATTTGACAGTTGGTTGTTGGCGGAGCCGGCCACAATTTTACAGTCGAGCTGCGGAAGGCTTTGTTGGTTAATGATGCCGCCTAGCCCACAAGGGGAAAATACATCACAGGGAACGTTGTAAATATCATCAGGCGCAATGATGTTGACGGAGCCGGGGTGTTTTAATTGTTGTAGGCAGTGGTCTAAAGTGGTGTCGCTAATATCAGATATGCTGAGTTTGGCACCGAGTCTTTCCAGCGATATGGCAAGCGCGCCTCCAACATTTCCCACACCCTGAATGACAACGTGAATGCCTTCCAAATCTTGTCGGTGTAGTTTGGCTTTAACCGCCGCTTTTATGCCTTCCAAAACGCCCATGGCAGTGTAAATAGAGGGTGTGCATCCATCGTGCCTTGTGCCGCAAACATGGGTGGTGGAGTGAGAGATGTCGTCCATATCTGCGATGTTTGTGCCGCTGTCTACCGAAGTGATGTAGCTACCACCGAGTGATTCAACAAATTCGCCAAATTCTTCAAAGTAGGCGTGGCGATCTTTGAATTCTTTCGGTCGGATCAAAACAGATTTTCCACCGCCATGACTGATTCCCGCAAGCGCAGCTTTATAGCTCATGCCTTTTGCTAAGCGGGTAGCATCTTCGATGGCATATTCGGTACTGGGATAGTCTATGCAGCGGCAGCCACCGAGGGCTGGCCCAAGTTTGGTGCTGTGGATGGCAATGATGGCGAATAAGCCATTATGTGGATTGTTGTGGGTGTGTAGCGTGCACGAGTTGGCATGAGTAACGGTGTTGTTCATTACTGGAGTACTCCTAATGCTTTTTTTGAAACGCGGGATGGGGTATCAAAAAAGCCTGTTAGCCTTTTGGGCATTAAGTTCAGCATGCAGAGTGATGCCTTGTGAGCACCGTTGCACAACTTAATTATAGACGAGAATTAGCTTGGCACAGGGAGGGGTGAATGGCTAAGGAGAAGCTGGGTGATTTTTTAGTTTTGATTTAGAGTAAGACCTCAGCGAACTCTGTAACTGTTCAAATTTGAGCGTGAGCTGAATAGTGACGATTTAGAGAGCAAAAAAAGGCGGACACCATTGCTGTAGTCCGCCTTATAAATAGTATGTCAGTGGGTGGTTTTTAGGAGGAAGTGCCGCCTAGCTCTTTTCGTTACCCTCTGTATCAGGCAGGCAAATATCATCGAAAAGCCCGGTATCAGTGAAGCTCACCTTATTTGGCTGACCAGGTATTGAAATGCTTTCATCGGTAATTTCAAGGTCATCACCGACCAATACATTATGATCAAAGTGATAAATCGGTTTCACTGTTCCTTGTGTTGCGGCTGTTTCGTATTGTTTGGCTTTTTCTGCCACCAAAATATGACGCTTCTCGTATTGCTGCATGGTTTCATCGCCATGTTTCTTTGCGAGCATTTTTTTCACCACATGCGGGGCCAGAACCAATGCTGTTGCGTTGTTGCCACCAAAACCTTTGGAATTCAGGAAGGCCATGTCCATGCCATCTTGGCCCACTTTGGTATGCTCTTTCTCAAAGCGCAGGTTGGAGTGGTGAACGTCCTCGGCAACGCGATCAAGGGTGTGAATACCAGGGACATATCCGTATTGCCATGTTCCGAGGGTGAAGTTAAGTTGATCACCACCAGCAGAGGCGATTGCGTGCCCAACGTAACATTTAATGGCGCTCACCAGCCAATTATTAATGCCGTAAGCTTGTGCCACTTTGTTGAAAACGTGGGACTCTGTTACGCGATTTTGAGGGGTGCCAGTGCCGTGGGCATGGACAAAGCTACGCTCCTGAAGTGCTTTTCGGCCCAATAGTTTTTCAGCGAGGGCGGCGGCCTTCCACAGCGTTAGATAGTTTCCGACACCGGGTGAGGAAATGGACTTTTTAAAGCCATCGGCGTTGACGAACACATCGGGTACCGCCCCGTAAATTTTTGCTCCTAACTCAAGGGCCAGCGCATCATCCATCAACACAAAAAACTGTGCAGATTCCGCGATGGTGAAACCGCAGTTATCGCCAAAAGGGCGGCAAGCGCGTGCGCGATCAGGGTCGGTAGTGGATTGATCCATCGCTGCAATTTTATCATCGGTAGCCAGCGCGCCCATGGCGGCATAACCTTCGATGATTTCAGGTGTAACAGGGGCTTCTGCAGAACCCACGATGGCGATACGTGCCCGACCGCTTTGGATATCCCGCACACCGTTCACCAAGTTGTAGTGGAAAGAGGCGCAGGCTCCTAAGCTTGCACCGGTATTGCCGGTACTGCCTAAGATGTAGGCGTTGATAAAGTCAGCCGGCATATCAGCAAGGCTGAGAGCCAGTTGTTTGGATGTGGCGCGTTTGCCACACATAGCGGCCGACACATAACCGCTACCGCCATTTTCATCCATTTGCCCCATGGCGCTGCTGGCGTAAACAGATACTTGGTCAGGGCGAACGTGTTGCTGGATGGTTTCCCAGTCAATGCCCACCGAGCGTAACGCATCGGAGCAACCGTATACGGTCATTTGTAAACCGCGTGGATGGTTACGCGAAGGGTAAAGCTTGCTCAGATTCATGCCCGTTGGTACTTGCCCGGCAGTGGAAACTTTGGATTGTTGGCTATCTGGAAACAAGACCTCCAGGTCGTCTTTTATGCGGACTTCGCTTGTTTTGTCATCAATGGTGCTGACCTGCCAATTGTCAGGCACTGTGCTGGGCAAATTGCGGGTTTTGACTGTGAAGACCGTGGTGTCACGACTATTTAAAGTGGCTCGTTGTTGGAAAGGTTTTTTATCAGGGTCGAAGTGTTCGTCATTAATTTTGCGAAGGAGGGTGTTTTCGGCGATATGTTTGCCGAAGCGCTCTTCAACCAACTCTGGCGTAATGCTATCGCCTTGGTTATCGATAAATCCACCATTTTCAAAGCGGATTAGTCCCATCATGGATGCGAGACCTACGAAAGTATTTTCCCTATCGCCTTTGCTGAGTTTGTCGGCAATCACCAACTTGTAACTGTTGTGAAATGAAGACCTGCCTGCTGCGTTGATGCCTCCAAGTCCTACGATGACGGGTAAGTGGGACACTCACTACTCCTTTCTTGTTTCTGTGACGCATGTGTTCGTGCGCCACAGAATGTGATGATCTGATTAAATGCAAAGCCGTTAACTTTACCCGTTATGAAATTTTCAGTCCAGCTTCTTTAATGGATATCAAGCAGGCAAGGTCTAGTTTGCTAGCCTCCAGCCGGCTTTCCTTCCCCCTGCTGCTAAACTAATAGGTATCACTGCCTTATTTGTAGCGAAGGGCTGCGGAGGATTAGTCTACTAATAGAAAGAGGAATGCATTATGAAGCGGGTCATTGTTCTCGGTGCAGGAAAAATAGGCACGTCCATTGCGAAGTTATTGGCGAAATGTGGTGATTACCGCGTGACGCTGGTGGATGCAGAGCAACAGGCGCTTGATCGTCTGGATTCTCACTTTGGGGTTTGCAAAAAAGTGCTTGATGTGGCGGACGAAAAACTTCTGGTGGAAGTCCTTTCTCAGCACGACGCGGTAATATCGGCCTGTGCATTTAACTTTAATCACGGCATTGCCAAAGCGGCCCTAAAGGCTGGAGTCAGTTATTTTGATTTGACGGAAGATGTTGAAACGACAGCTTCTATCCGGAAACTGGCAGAAGAGGCGAAAGACGGCCAGGTGTTTATGCCGCAATGTGGATTGGCTCCCGGTTTTATCGGCATTTTGGGACACCACATGTTCAATAAATTTGAACGTGTCTCAAAAGTGAAAATGCGCGTGGGAGCCTTACCGCAGTTTCCTTCAAATATGATGATGTACAACTTAACTTGGTCCACTGATGGCTTGATTAACGAGTACTGTAATCCTTGTGAAGCCATTCTCGATGGCGAAAGAGTAACGCTTCAATCGCTAGAGGGGCTTGAGCGTTTTTCCCTCGATGGCATTGATTATGAAGCATTTAACACCTCCGGCGGTTTGGGAACCCTTTGCGAAACCCTTGAGGGGAAAGTGTCCTCCCTTGATTATAAAACCGTGCGTTATCCTGGGCATTGCTACCTGATGTCTTTTCTCACCCGAAGTTTGAAACTGAATCGACGAAGAGAGTTGCTCAAGGATATTTTGGAAGAAGCCGTACCCATCACAAAACAAGATGTCGTGCTGGTGACGTGTGAGGTCGATGGCTGGCGCGATGGTATTTATGAACAGGAAAGCAATGTTCGAAAAATTTATAATCGAACCTTGTTTGATGAGCCGTGGAGCTCCATCCAAATAACCACTGCCGCCTCTCTCTGCGCCATTCTTGATTTGCACACAGAGGGTAAGTTGCCATCTAAAGGTTTTGTACGCCAAGAGCAGGTAAGTTTTGATGCCTTTATGGCAAACCGTTTTGGTCAATATTATCAAGTGGATAATGAGCGGGGTTTATAAGCATGTCTACGAAAAATAAATTAGCATCGAGCGCACAATCATTATTATCGCTGGAAGAAAGCCTTCAGCTAAAGCGTTTTAAACATAACGGGGTTTATTTTTCGGGAATAAATGGGCGAGGGGAAGCGCTTGTTTCCTCAAAGGGTGGAGACGAAAATATTTTCGTCAACTCTCCCATTGACGGCGCGCAACTGGCCGAAATTTCAGACCTGCCCCATGAAGCGGTAGACCTTGGTGTTCAGCAATCCCAGCATGCCTTTAAAACCTGGCGTTGTTTGCCAGCGCCACAACGAGGGAGATTAGTTGCAGCAGTGGCTGAGGTGGTAAAAGAAAACAAAGAATCTTTGGCAGAGTTGATTACTTTGGAAGTGGGGAAAATCAAACAGGAAGCCTTGGGCGAGGTACAAGAATGGATAGATATTTGTGAATTTGCAGTAGGTTTATCTCGCCAGTTATATGGCCTCACCATCGCCACCGAGCGGGTTGATCATCGCATGATGGAGCAATGGCATCCCCTCGGTTCAGTAGGCGTTATTACCGCCTTTAATTTTCCGATGGCGGTATGGGCTTGGAGTGCGATGCTTGCCTTGGTTTGCGGTGATACCTTGATTTGGAAACCCTCTGAAAAAGCGCCACTTTGTGCCTTGGCTTGTCAGAGCATGTTGATACAGGCGATGGAAAAAGTGCCTGAGATTCCGGAGGATATAAAACCGGGTTTATCTATTGTTCTCCTAGGGAAAAAACCAATCGGGGAAGCCTTAAGCTGTCATCCACTAGTGCCGCTGATTTCTGCTACCGGCTCCATCCCGATGGGGCGCGCCGTTGCTCAAACCGTTGCAGGGCGTTTAGGACGTTATTTACTTGAGCTAGGGGGGAATAATGCCATCGTTCTAACGCCTTCAGCCAATATGGATCTAGCTATTCGCGGCATCGTTTTCTCTGCTATTGGCACCACCGGACAACGCTGCACCTCCTTACGCCGATTGATCGCCCATCAGTCAGTGATTGACACCTGTGTTGAACGAATAAAACAGGCCTATCAGCATATAGATATTGGTGACCCTCGCTTGGAAAACACATTGCTGGGGCCACTGATCGACGAAGAAGCGTTTCATAAAATGGAAGTGGCTCTTGATGTGGCGGTTGGCCAGGGAGGAGAAATTATTATCCGGCCTGAGCGTTATAAAAAAGGTATCGGTGAAAGTGCCGTTTATTGTACACCTGGCCTAGTAAAAATATCTGCTGATGCCGAAGTGGTGAAACAAGAAACCTTTGCTCCGCTACTTTATTTGATCGAATATGAAAACTTTAACGAGGCATTAGTTATTCATAATAATGTGCCCCAAGGTTTATCATCCGCAATTTTTACCGACAAACTGCAAGAGGCCGAATTATTTCTCTCTGCAGCAGGTTCAGATTGCGGTATTGCCAACGTTAATATCGGTACTTCCGGCGCAGAAATTGGCGGCGCTTTTGGCGGCGAAAAAGAAACCGGAGGAGGGCGAGAGTCGGGGTCTGACGCATGGAAAAATTACATGCGCCGTTCAACAAATACGATTAATTACGGCGACACATTACCCCTTTCTCAAGGCATAAAATTTGGATAAGACGGCAAGTCCTCTGATTGCTGCTTAGAGGATGCTTGTGGATGATACAGGGGTAAGTCGTTAGCAAGTCTCTGTATTTCTACTAAAGTTATTTTAAAGTTTACTCTCTTTTAATTCCCGCCTAGGAGACAATATGAGCACTTCAGAAGAAATCACTAAAGCAATTTCAGCACATGGTGCTTGGAAGGTTAAATTAAGAAATGCAATCAACACAGGGGAGTGTGAGTCGACTCCTTCCAATGTAAAAAAGGATAATAATTGTTCTTTTGGTAAATGGCTTTATGAAAGAATAGATCCGTCAGCAAAGAACAGTCCGTTTTATAATCAGGCTCGTGAATTGCACGCTGATTTCCATAAGGAAGCTGGTGCCATATTAGGACTGGCTCTAGGTGGAAATAAAAGTGAAGCTGAAAAGAGAATGAGTTTGACGGGTGATTTTAGTAGATATTCGGCTGAATTAACGGCAAAAATGAAAGAATGGCAAAGAAGTCTATAGGGTATAAGCAATAAGGCTAGATTGTGACTTTCGTGTAGCGGGAAGCCACAATCTCAACGGTTTCTGATGTTGGTAAGCCGGATGCATCTTAATACGTGTAATTTTTAGTTGTAATACCCAGCGCTCATGCGCTACCCGTAGAGGCATAAGTATTGGTTTTATTAGCAGGCCTATTTTTTCTCAGGCTTCGTTACTCCACCTTATTCAGTGAAAAAATAGACACACTTCCAATGCCTCACTTTATAATTCTATGGGCATCTTATACTTTAAATTGCTGAACCAATGATTCCAGCTGCATCGAAAGCCGACTGAGGTCTTCTGTTGCAGCTTCGATTGAGGCAGAATTTTTTGATGTATTTAATGCAGCTTCATTAATATTTTCGACATTGTTATGGATTTCGTTTGATACCACAGATTGCTCCTCGGCGGCACTGGCAATCTGTGTGTTCATGTCATTAATAAGCTCTACGACAGAGACTATCTGTTCTAATGCTTGGCGGGTTTTGTCAGCATCGTTGACGCTGTTTGTTACTTTTTGATGACTGCTTTCCATTGCGCTAACAGCTTTAGTCGTACCTTGTTGCAGCGTTTCAATCATT
>JAESUE010000165.1 GCA_016763235.1 Pseudomonadales bacterium | reverse complement strand
ATTTGTACGCTGAATATAACTCTACAGCTAAACGTAGCTTTGTATTCATCAAAATATCGGCAAGATTATCGACGTTCATCCCTTCATTAAGGTCCTCAAAAAACATTGATGGTTTTTGTTGCGATAATGCTGTGATTTCCCCCATTTCCCATCTTATCAGTCTTTTGTTTTCTGGAATAAAAACGAGCTGGGTGGCATAGTAATCTCCATCCAGTTCATCCCATCCCATGCTCTTTTCTATAAATTTATAATCACTTTTTTCAGATATTTTTATAGGGTTTTGATATATCGTAACGTCAGTGACTTGTTCAGGTATTTTGATACCAACCACTCTTTTTAAAGAGAGCCAATTTATGACAACTTTGACCTCTTCAATGATTTCCTGACATTCTTCAATAGAATCGAGACCCTCGATCGTTAAAGAATAAGTGTAATGATGCTTTTCCAATATACACGTGTAATTTTTTAAGGAGCCGGTAAACTTTTCTGTATCTAGTTGCAGTTCATTTCCAGTGCTCCAAATCATAGGCAAATAAATTGAATATGAGCGATTATCTAAACCTTTCGAACCAATTGAGAATGAAGACATCATTGCGCATCCTTATAGATTCTAACTTTGAAGCCTGCGCTCAATACCTGATATCGCTAATATGCGCGTTGAGATTTCCTCAATCGACATATCGGTGGTATTGAGATACGGAACTCTTTCTTTATTGAAGATGGCCTCAGCGCCGCGTACTTCTGCTTCGCATTGCGAAAAAGAGGCGTACCGGCTATTAGACATGCGCTCGGTTCTGATGGACGTTAGCCGAGCACTGTCAATGGTCAAGCCAAACAGCTTATCCTTGTATTTTTTTAAAGCTTTGGGAATATAGTCATCATCGAGGTCATCCTCGGTTAAGGGATAGTTGGCCGCATGTATGCCGAATTGAAGTGCGAGATAGAGGCTGGTGGGTGTTTTACCACTGCGTGAAACACCGATCAAAATGATGTCTGCTTTATCGTAATGTCTGATGTGCGCGCCGTCATCATTGGCCAGTGCAAAATCAATGGCGCTGAGTCGAACGTTATAGACGTTGTGGTCAGTAATGGCGTGAGATTTTCCAACAGAGTAGGACGAGTCAGCCTTAAATTCTTTTTCAAGGGGTTTGATGAAGGTGTCAAAGATGTCGACAGTAAACCCTTTGCATTGGCTCACAATCTGCCTTATATCTTCGTTTACAATGGTATCGAATACAATGGGCCGCAGGCCACTTTCCTCGACCACCCGGTTAATTCGTTTTACCACTGAGAGTGCGTCTTCTTTTGTGCTTATATAAGGGATGGTAACTTGTTCAAAATCAATATGTCCAAACTGTGAAAGCAGGCTTCGGCCTAGTGCCTCTGCAGTTAACCCGGTGCCATCTGAAATGAAAAATGCGACCCTCTTCACTGGCAACTGTCCTCGTTGGGAAATAAGTTAGGGTGAGTGTAACCGGTTTTTACTTGTTATACCGTGGAAAGATAGGGCAAGTAATTTGAGTGTGTTTTTTGTATCATGCATAACCTTGGAACGCCATCAAGGCATGTCTGCTTTCTAGGCTTATGTCCTCTTTTGTGGTTTAAGTAATAGAAAATATACAGTCTGAGGGTTTTTCAGTAAGTTTGTAGTCAATCTGGCTCATCACCCACAAGGTGATTTGAGCTGAGACCTTTGTAACTACTCAGCTCACGCTCAAATTCGTGCATAACAGCGTTAAAAAATGATTATTTATAGGTATAAACTCACATTTTCCGCCTTGTTCTGCTCAAATTTGAACGCAATCTGAACAGTTACAGGGTTCGCTGAGTAGTTGCTGACCTTTTTACATTGCTTCTATTGGGTGATGGGCTTTAAAGGACATTATTACCATACAAGGGTAGGGAGAAAATCGTGAGCAGAAATGTCATTGGCTTTGAAAGTCTGGGAATGTCTGATGTTGAAGTCGTAGGCGGGAAAAATGCGTCGCTGGGTGAAATGATCAGTAAACTTTCATCGGCGGGAGTATTGGTGCCGGGAGGTTTTGCAACAACTGCGGATGCATACCGCGAATTCCTGGCTCATGATGGTCTTGACAGCAAGATCAACAATTCGCTTTCTCAGCTAAATGTGGATGATGTGAGCGCATTGGCAAGAGTGGGCAGCGAAATCCGTCAATGGATTATCGATACGCCTTTTCCCGCAAAGCTAGAGTCAGATATCCGGGCGGCTTTTTCGGAGCTTTGCGACGGCGATGAAGGCATGTCTGTGGCTATTCGTTCCAGTGCCACGGCTGAAGACCTGCCCGATGCATCCTTTGCTGGGCAGCAGGAAACCTTTTTAAATATCCGAGGTGTAGATAACGTTATTGTAGCGGTGAAGGAGGTTTTTGCTTCCTTGTTTAATGATAGGGCTATTGCTTATAGGGAGCATAAGGGTTTTAAACACCACCTAGTGGCATTGTCTGCTGGTATTCAGCGAATGGTACACAGCGAAAGTGGTTCCAGTGGGGTGATGTTTACTCTAGATACAGAAACGGGGTTTCGCGATGTGGTATTTATCACATCTTCCTACGGCTTGGGAGAAACCATCGTTCAAGGTGCTGTTAATCCTGACGAATTTTACGTTTATAAACCATCTCTAGAGCAAGGGCGATCAGCAATTATTCGTCGTACACGTGGCAGTAAAGCCATTAAAATGGTTTATACCGATACCCATCAAGCCGGTCGATCTATAAAAACGGTTGACGTTCCGGTAGAAGAAAGCTCTCAATTTAGTATTTCAGATAATGATGTCAGCGAGCTGGCCAAGCAGGCATTGATCATCGAAAAGCATTATGGAAAACCCATGGATATCGAATGGGCGAAAGACGGTGAAGATGGCAAGTTGTACATCGTGCAAGCTCGGCCTGAAACGGTAGAAAGCCGAAGCGATGTTTCCACGATGGTACGTTACCTACTAAAAGAAAAAGGCACTGTATTGGTAGAGGGCCGAAGTGTTGGCCAGAAGATTGGAGGGGGGCCTGTTCGCACTCTTCGTAGCCTTAAAGAAATGAAAGCTTTTCAACAGGGTGAAGTGCTTGTTGCGGACATGACCGACCCGGATTGGGAGCCGATTATGAAACGTGCATCGGCCATTGTTACCAACCGGGGTGGGCGTACTTGCCATGCGGCGATAATCGCGCGTGAACTAGGTATTCCCGCTGTAGTGGGCTGTGCAGATGCGACCGATGTGCTAAAAAATGGCCAGGAAGTGACGGTTTCCTGTGCTGAGGGCGACGCTGGCTTTATCTATGAGGGTAGGCTTGAGTTTGACGTGCAGTCTAACAGCATCGAATCTATGCCAGAGTTACCTTTAAAAATCATGATGAATGTCGGGAACCCTGATAGGGCTTTCACTTTTCAAAATTTGCCTAATCAGGGTGTTGGTCTAGCCCGCCTTGAATTTATTATTAATCGCATGATTGGCGTACACCCCAAAGCGTTGCTCAACTATGACTCCCTGCCAGAAGATGTGAAAAAATCTGTCGACAGGCGAATGGCAGGTTATGCAAGCCCAGTGGATTTCTACGTTGAAAAATTAGTGGAAGGTATCGCAACTTTGGGAGCGGCTTTTGCACCAGAGAGTGTCATTGTTCGTTTGTCTGATTTTAAATCCAATGAGTATGCGCATCTAATAGGTGGTTCACTTTATGAACCGAAGGAAGAGAACCCTATGCTCGGATTTCGAGGAGCAGCGCGTTATATTTCTGAAAGTTTCCGAGACTGCTTTGAGCTGGAATGCCGCGCTCTGAAAAAGGTGCGGGATGAACTTGGCCTAACTAATGTCGTAGTGATGGTGCCTTTCGTGCGGACACCAGATGAAGCTAAACAAGTGGTGGAATTGTTAGAGCTCAATGGTCTTAAGCGTGGGGAGAACGGCCTTAAAGTCATAATGATGTGTGAAATTCCATCAAATGCGATTTTAGCTGAGGAGTTTCTTGCGTATTTTGATGGCTTCTCCATTGGCTCTAACGATTTAACTCAACTTACTCTGGGCTTGGATCGTGATTCTGGCATTATTTCTCACCTGTTTGATGAGAGAGATCCAGCGGTTAAATATTTGCTTAAACGTGCAATAGATGCTTGTAATGCCGCAGGTAAGTATGTCGGTATATGTGGCCAGGGCCCCTCTGACCATCCTGACCTGGCTAAGTGGTTGATGGATGTTGGAATTGATAGCATCTCCCTTAACCCTGACTCCGTCATGGAAACGTGGTTTTATCTTGCGGAAAAGAATGTCGACAAGTAACCCGCCACGTGGTATCCTGTAAGAGTAACTAATACTGGGAGACTAGAACTATGCAAGCAATCATCAAAGATAACTTTATCACTGTGCAATCAGTTGAATATCTACCAGACGGTGTTAAGGTGGCTGTGGTGGCTT
>JAESUE010000164.1 GCA_016763235.1 Pseudomonadales bacterium | reverse complement strand
GATAAAGGTTTCGGATTTATTACTCCAGAAGATGGCAGTAAAGATTTGTTTGTTCATCATTCAGAAATTCAAGCGGGCGGCGGATACGCGACCTTGAGTGATGGTCAGGCAGTTGAGTTCGAAGTTGGCCAAGGTCAAAAAGGTCCTTGTGCAAATAAAGTTGTTCCTATCTAGTCTGTAAGATATAACAAAGCTAGGCATTGGACTGCCGGGACGCTGCTTTGCAGCTAAAAGCCCAGGTAGCCAGTGCTAGCGGCGTTATGTGTAGTCGTTCTACTATCGACGGTGTTCTCAAGCAGTCGATGCTATCCAAGCCCCCCCCCAAAAAATCTGACGTTCGTTTAAGGTCTATCACTCCATGCTCTCGCAATGTGATCTACAAAAGCTCGTGCCTGTGTAGAAATAAGCCAGCATATAGCTCTGTAGTCATCGGCGTGTGATCATCTAGGACAGTTTCTAATCTAAGCGGCGGCTATCAAATGTCGGCCCTATGAATATACCGTTTCCGTTTAGCGCTGCGTTCATCCGTATATTGCCGGTATCCGAACGAAGGTTCCCGTTAACGTTTATATTGATACTCTTCTCCTGATCATCTCTAAACTGCCAGTTATCTGGGTGCGGCACCTATGAGTAGATTATGCAGTTGTGTCTTCCGTCGAGAGTAGCGTGCATGTATGTGGGTGGCTGCGTTGCATACCGTGTGTTGAAAGGGTAAAGTTGTGCGTTTGTTTAGCTAGGCAAGAAGAGCCTGGTTTTTTGTTTTCTTATGTTTATGAGGAGTTCGCCGTGGAAGTTGCATGTCTGGATCTGGAAGGGGTTTTGGTACCTGAAATTTGGATCAACTTTGCTGAGCGTACTGGTATCGAGGAGTTAAAAGCCACTACGCGGGATATTCCTGATTACGATGTATTAATGAAACAGCGCTTGGCTATTTTGGACCAGCACAAACTGGGCTTGCCGGATATTCAGGCTGTGATTGACGATATGGGGCCGATGGAAGGTGCGCCCGAGTTTGTTGATTGGCTAAGGGAGCGGTTTCAGGTGGTGATTTTGTCAGATACCTTTTACGAATTCGCCCAGCCATTGATGCGTCAGCTTGGTTGGCCAACTCTGTTTTGTCATCGCCTTGAAACGGATGATAAGGGTTTTGTTACTGACTATAAGCTACGCCAGAAAGACCCTAAGCGTCAGTGTGTAAAAGCGTTTCATTCGCTAAATTATCGCGTGATTGCTGCGGGTGATTCTTACAACGATACTACTATGTTGAGTGAGGCTGAGGCGGGTATTTTATTCAAAGCACCGCAGAATGTGATAGAGGAGTTTCCTCAGTATCCAGCCGTACATACTTACGACGAGCTGAGAGAAGAGTTTCGAAAAGCCAGTATTCGGGATATATAGCTTTTATCAGTAGGGTGTTTTAAAGGTTAAGCTCCTGAGGGGTTTCCTCAGGAGAGTTTTGTGAGTATTAGCGTCTGAACAGTGGCTGAGGATTTTTGGTGTCAGCCTGGTAGGCGAGTGAAAAATCATTAAATGCATTTAATGCGTCTTCAATTGATCGATCTTCCCGCACGGCAAAGCTGTTAAAGCCACAGCGTTCCATTTGAAATAATTGATCTCTCAGCACATCTCCCACCGCACGTATTTCGCCTTGGTAATTGAAGTAAGTGCGTAATTCCCTTGCTGATGTGTAGCCTCGACCATCGGCAAACTTGGGAAAGTGGATGGCTATCACGGCGAACTGATCTAAGTCATTTTTTATTACTTCGGGCTCTTCGTCAGACGCAAGCAGTATGCCGAGCGGGTCTTCGCGATTTTTAAGCGTCTCAGCATATTGCTGCCAAATTGCTAGGCTGACGATGATATTTCCCTTCGGAAGTTCGCTTGGTGAGTCAATATCCTCAACGGTACTCCAGGTATCTTCGATGATTTCCCGGTTTTTAATTAGCTTTTTCATATGCACGCTCTTTAAAGGGGTTGATGCCAATGCGACGATAGGTGTCAATAAAGCGTTCCTTGTCTTGCCTGTTTTCGAGATAAACATTGACACACTTTTCGACAACACCTGTCACTTCATCTGCCGTAAACGAGGGTCCAAGAATTTTCCCTAGAGATGTGGTATCAGTGGAGCAGCCTCCCAAGGACACTTGATAGAATTCACTGCCCTTTTTATCGACGCCTAAAATGCCGATGTGGCCGACGTGATGATGCCCGCAAGCGTTCATGCAACCGGATATATTAAGCTCCAGCTCGCCAATATCATTGGCTGTATCTATGCGCTTATAGGCGCGTTGTATCTCTTCTGCGATGGGCAGTGATTTAGCGTTGGCGAGTGAGCAGAAATCGCCACCAGGGCAGCAGGTGATGTCGGTGATTAGGCCGAGGTTGGCGGTGGCGAGGCTCGCTTTATAAAGTTCAACCCATAGCTCAAAAAGCTGCGTTTGTTTGACGTCAGCTAATACTAGATTTTGTCGGTGGGTCGTTCGTAGTTCTCCAAAGCTGTAGCAATCTGCTAGGTCAGCCACTAACTCCATGTTTTCGGCGCTGATATCTCCCGGTGCGGTGGCGCATGCTTTGAGGTTGATGTTAGCGATGGAGTAACCGGGGGCTTTGTGGGGTGAAACATTGGTGAGTACCCATTGGTGGAACTCTGCATTTGTTTCACACTGTTCTAAAAAGCTAACTTGGCTTGCTTCCAGTTTTTCGTAGTGTGGCGGTGTATAGAAAGCTTTAATGCGCGCCAGCTCTTCATTCGTTAACGTGGTGGCGCTATCTTTATTGCGTAGCCATTCGGCTTCAACCTTTTCTGCAAAGGTTGCTGGTGTCATGGCTTTTACTAGTATTTTTATACGGGCTTTGTATTTGTTATCACGACGACCATAGCGATTGTATACGCGCAGAATAGCATCAAGATAGGTTAACAAGTGCTTTTCGGGCAGAAAGTCTTTAATCACTGGGCCAAGGATGGGCGTACGCCCCAGTCCGCCACCGGCTCGCACTTGGAAACCGATTTCCCCTTCGGCATTGCTCAGCACCTGAATGCCAATGTCATTGGTTTGGGTCGCAGCGCGGTCTTTCGGGCTGCCGGTGACCGAGATTTTGAATTTGCGTGGTAGCATGGAAAATTCGGGGTGCAGGGTTGACCATTGCCGGATGATTTCGCAATAAGGGCGTGGATCAATATCTTCATCTTTTGCGACACCCGCATACTCATCTGAGGTGGTACTACGGATGCAGCTGCCGCTGGTTTGTATGCCATGCATTCCTACAGTGGCAAGTTCCTGCAGTATGTCGGGGACTTCCTCAAGGGCTGGCCAGTTAAGCTGAATGTTCTGCCGTGTGCTGATATGCGCGTAGCCTTTGTCGTAGTCGCGGCTAATTTCGGCAATTTTTCGAAGCTGTTTGGTGCTGAGCATGCCGGGGGGTACGGCAATTCGCAGCATTGGGGCGTGGCGTTGCAGGTATAGCCCGTTTTGAAGGCGTAAAACCAGAAACTCATCATCACTCAGGTCACCATTTAGGTAACGGTGAGTTTGATCCTTATATTGTGCGGCGCGCTCTTCAACGATGCGCTGATCCTGTTTGGTATAGGCGTACATGCTATGATCCTAATGCTTTATAACTGGTTGAAATTAAACGGTAACTGTTTTTTCTCAGGCTAAAATTTGGGCGGTTGCATAAGGCGTTAAGCTAAATGGTCACTTTCAAATAAAGCTTGTTGAATGATAAGGTTTACTGATTTTCGTCAGTATGGGATTCAAGATACTAACAGACGGGAGATATTCGATTAAATAATAGCTTCTTCTACTTATATGCCGTGGCGCTATAACCCAGGGGTAGAATATGTTATTTAAAGCGTGCTACTTGTGGTGATTGAACTGCTTATAAGGAGCGTGTATAAGCAATAACTGGAATATTTTGCTAGTAATTGTGTCATTATTCAAGCTGTACTCATATGTTCACCTTTTACAGAAAGTGTTGATTTTTCTGTAATAATGTTTAATTTTTTGCCAATGGCCTTGAGCGGCCTTTAATAAGAATATTTAATTCGCTTGAAACGGTGAGGGCTTTATCGTTAGAAAAGCATTCAGGGAGAAATAGATGTTAAAGAAGTTATTTGGTTCTAAAGAGAAATTTTTCAAACTTAACATTGACGGGGTAGCCTCCCCTATTCAGATCAGTAATAAAGAGTCCATTCTTCAGGCGGCCTTGCGGGATGGCATAAAATTCCCCCACAGTTGCCGTGTGGGCGGTTGTACCATGTGTAAGTGCCGTTTGGTTTCTGGTGATGTTAAACAGTTGACTGAAACGGCTTACGTGTTGACGAAAGAGGAGTTGCAGCAGGGTTATGTGCTTGCTTGCCAATGCATGCCTAAATCAGATGTGCATGTTGAAGTAGACTTTGATCGCATGGATGATTTGCCTGAGCATAAGCTGGTGACCACGAGTGCAACGATAACAGAAAAGAATGCGCTCACCACCGATATTATTGAGCTTGTGGTGAGCACACAGGATGTGATTGATTTTACACCTGGTCAGTATGCAGAAATATCTATACCCGGAAAGTTTGATGAACCAAGAGCGTATTCGTTTGCAAGTGCTGGCCATGCTGATCCCAAGCGCTTGAGTTTCTTCATACGCGCAGTTCCTAATGGAGAAGTCTCCAACTGGTTCGTCAGTGAAGCGGCTATTGGTGATACCCTTCAAATTGAAGCGCCTTCCGGTGATTTTCATTTACGTGATTCTCTAGCGCCAATGATTTGCATTGCTGGGGGAAGTGGGCTTGCGCCAGTTCTAGCTATTCTTGACGAAGCCATCAAGAAAAATGTGGATAGAGACGCGGTGATGTTCTTTGGAGCAAGAACCGAAAAGGATCTTTACGGTTTGAGTCGCATTGAGGAAATAAAACAAAAATGGAAAGGTGATTTTGACTTTATCCCTGTTTTATCTGAGGAGGCGGAAGATTCCTCATGGCAAGGCAAGCGAGGTTTTGTCACCGAGGTGTTCAAGGAATACTGCACTCCAGAGCAGCAAATTTATATGTGCGGCCCTCCGCCGATGATCGATTCCGCCATAGAGATCGCTAAAGGCACTGGTGTGGAAGAAAAGGAAATATTTTTCGATAAGTTTCTTGATAGAAGTGCGGTAACCAGCAAATCTTAATGGGCAGCGAGCTGAGTAGTTATAGAGTTCGCTGAGTAGTTTTATAAAGCATGACCGTCTGCGGTATAAGCTTACGGTCTGTTTTTTACAAATTCACCCATCTTTTTGTAACAGAGAGCATTTCATTCTTAGGGCCTGCTAAACTGACCATGGATGGTCTTATCAAGGTTTAATTTTACAGGGAGTTGTAATCTTGCTTACTAATACTGCGTTAGATAATCGTGGCCTTGAGCGCCATTCTCTTGTTTATTTTGTACCTCTTCACGACCAGAAAACCGGAGCTTTTCTGGCTCACATGGTTGATGTAAATGTTAGAGGGTTTTTGGCAACCAGTGAATCACCGTTTTTATCCGGCTCGTTGCATCGTTTCCGTATGGACTCAGATGTAGATCTTGAGCTGGATGATGAGGTGGAATTTAATGCCATATGCCTCTGGTGTAAGCAGGATGGCGATGAAGACGTGTACGATGCTGGCTTCAAGTTTATCAACTTGTCTATGCAAGCTCGACAGGCCATCAATAACAATGGGGCTGTCTCTATTTAATCCCACGCTTTATCTGCAGTAACTATTCAGCTCACGCTCAAATTTGAACAGTTACTATCTGCCTTGGTATATAGCTATAGTGAATTCGGCCTTATTGGCGCGGCTGCTGTTTCACTGACTTCGTTACCCCGCCTTGCATAGAATGGCTATACCGAGTTGTCGCGCCTTGCTAGTGGCGAATAGGCGCGTGTCTAACACCTCATTCTATAACGCTATGGCTTCACCCTTCTCAGTTTGGCGTGAACCATTTGGCAGGGAGTCGCTCGGTGTTCCCCCTATATTACAAATACATATCTAGGCAGGTTTTCTGGCGATAAATGTGGCGCGCATGGGTGCTGGCAAGCCCTCAATTGTTCGGCTTGAATTTTTGGGGTCGAGAAACTGAGGCAAGGATGAAAAGGGCATCCAGTCTGTAGAGCGCTGCTCATCTAGGCTTGTGTGATTACTTTCAATACACTTTACGTCTAAAAAGCCACAACGACTTAGCCAGTTTTCCATCATTAAACAGCTGGGAATAAACCACACATTACGCATTTGTGCATAACGGCCTTCGGGTACCAATATGGTATTGATGTCACCGTTTACTACCAGCGTTTCTAATACCAGTTCTCCACCGGGTTTTAAGCACTCTTTCAGTTCGTATATATGGTCGATGGGCGAGCGACGGTGGTAGAGAATACCCATAGAAAATACGGTATCGAAATAGTTTAACTCTCCTGGAAGTTCTTCAAGGCGGTGAGGAGTGACGTAAACCTCTTTTGGGCCAATAAAGTGGTGCAGGGTTTGGTATTGCATTACGGCTAAAATGGAAGGGTCTATTCCTAGTACAAAACTAGCGCCTGCCCCAGCCATGCGCCAGCAGTGATAGCCACTCCCGCAACCGACATCCAATACTTTGCGCTCTTTTAAAGAGCTTAAATGGGGGGCGATGCGGTTCCATTTCCAATCTGAGCGCCACTCTGTATCAATATAGGTGCCATGGATTTGAAATGGCCCTTTACGCCAGGGTTTTAGCTGTTGTAGCAGCGTCGTTATCTCTGCCTGAGTCTCAATGTCGCAGTCACCTTCTTTGCCGATGGTGATGGCTGAGGTATTGAGATCAATAAAAGAAGCGTTGATGTTGGGAAAACTATCCAAAACAGATTGCCAGCGTGAGAAGTCGCCATGCCGCTGTGGTGATAGGCGCTCTTCTACCTGGGCGCGTAGTGTTGGCACCCAGTTTTTTATGTCGCTATCATTTAATGTGTCAAAAAGGGGGGTATATCGGCTCACTTTAATACCAGCATGGATGCGAAGTTAAAACATTGAAACCATACATCGCAACTACTGAAACCAGCAGAGATAATGCGTTGTTGATGTATTTTGAGCGGCTCTGGGCTTAACACATTATCTAAAGCAGAACGCTTTTGGCTGACTTCCAATTCGCTATAGCCATTACTGCGCTTGAAGGTGTGGTGCATGTGTACGTTAAGTTTTTCTTGCTGAGGATCTTCAAAGGCAATTTTTTCAGAGAGTATCAATAATCCTCCGGGTAACATGCCCTTATAGATGGTTTCGATAATGTTCTGGCGTTGCTCAGGTGCGATGAATTGAAGGGTGAAATTAAGTACGACGATGGATGCATTTTGTATGTCTAGCTCTTCGATATTAGTGCAGCGTACGTCTACTTCCACTTGGCTGGGTGTTTTTTTTAAGTTTTCTCGGCAGTCGGTAACCATTGGCTCGGAATTATCAATTGCGATAATATCGCAACCAGGAACATGAATATGCTCTCGCATCGCTAAGCTTGCAGCGCCAAGAGAACATCCGAGGTCATAACAAGTACTATCGGCTTGGGCAAATTGTTCCGTTAAGATACCAATCATTTGAATGATGGTCGCGTAACCTGGCACTGAGCGCTTTATCATGTCGGGAAAAACCCGAACCACTGATTGATCAAATACGAAATCAGATACTTTATTGAGTGGCTGCTGAAATATGTTGTCTTTCATTGCGGGGTTATGTTCTGAATCAGTATCATGGGGCATTTTAGTTTTATGATTCTCAAAGTGCCTATTTAATTGAGCGCGGATTATGCGTTGTCTGTTATTTGGTTTCAACAATCGAAATGTAAGTAGGTCAGTAACTATTCAGCTCACGCTCAAATTTGAACGCAATCTGAATAGTTACAGAGTTCACTGAAGAGTTCGTTGAAGAGTTCACTGAATAGTTCACTGAAGAGTTACGTAGGTAAAGTAGTTGTAGTGGTACTAGTAAAATTAAAAGGGGATGAATGATGGGAAAAAAGGCAAGTGAGTTTGTAGCCTTGAATATGGCGGTGGTAACAGTCTCTGATACGCGAGATGAAGGTAGCGATACCTCTGGGCAGTATCTTGCTGATGCTTTGCAAGAAGGCGGGCATAATTTAGTGGCGAGAGCCATTGTTAAAGATGATGTGTTTGCGTTACGCGCTTTGGTTTCTTACTACATTTCTGACCCTCTGGTGCAGGTGGTTCTTGTTACCGGCGGCACAGGATTCACCGAGAGGGACAATACTCCTCAGGCGTTAATCCCCTTGATGGAAAGGCAGGTAGATGGTTTTGGCGAGCTTTTTCGACATATTTCCTATCAGGAAATTGGCACGTCCACGGTGCAGTCTCGAGCTGTAGCGGGTATCAGTAATTATACCGCCATATTTTGCATGCCCGGCTCTACCGGCGCCTGCAAAACAGCATGGAAAGGCATTCTATCGGAGCAGTTGGATGCAAGGCATCGCCCCTGTAACTTTATCGGTCAGGTAGTGAGGCCTGTTGATAGCAGTTCCTCCCTAGGGGGGATTCAAATTATTTCAGGCCCAGGTTTCTCCTCTTGAGTAAAAATATAAAAATCTCTCTTACTCCGGTAGACGAGGCGCTCGCCACGCTTCTTGGTCAAGCCACTGAGTTAAATAACCATGAAACTCTTTCTCTTATTGACGCGCAAGGGCGAATACTCGCTGAAGATAAAAAGGCGCTAATTTTTCAGCCTCCCGTTGATAATAGCGCGATGGATGGTTATGCGGTCAATACTCAGGATGTCTCTTCCAACCAGCCCTTTACCTTGCTTCCTATACAGCAGCGCATTGCTGCTGGCGATGCTGCACAAGCGCTAGTACCGGGAACAGCGGCGCGTATTTTTACTGGGGCGATGGTGCCAGCAGGTGCCGATGCGGTTGTTATGCAAGAGCAATGTGAGGAACACGAAGGGGGTGTGGGTATCCCTCAAGGTATTAAAATCAGCCAAAATATTCGCTTTAAGGGGGAGGACTTTAAGGAAGGGCAGACACTGATTTCAAAAGGAAGCCTCCTGCGGCCAATGGAGCTAGGTTTGCTCGCTGCTATGGGGTTCTCAAAAGTATGTGTTTCCAGACCTCTAAAAGTAATGGTGTTATCTACCGGAGATGAACTTGTGGAGCCGGGGGAGAGTTTGAGCACAGGTCAAATTTACAACTCCAATCGCTATACCTTGGCCGGTTTGCTCAAAGCGATGGGCTGCGAATATTTGGATGGTGGCATTATCGAGGATGACTTTGATATCACAAAACAACGTCTTCTTAGTGCAGCTCAACAGGCCGATGTGGTTATTACCAGTGGTGGCGTGTCGGTGGGAGAAGAAGATCACGTAAAAAATGCCTTGGAAGAAATTGGCCAGCTCACACTATGGAAGTTGGCCATCAAGCCGGGTAAACCATTGGCCTATGGCGAAATTCATAATGCCGACCTGAAAACGCCATTTTTTGGCCTGCCGGGTAACCCCGCTGCGGTTTTGGTGACATTCGCTATTTTGGTGAGGCCTTATTTGCTCAAAATGCTGGGGGCAACAGAATTGGCACCCAGTATGGTGGTTGGAAAGGCCGGCTTTGAACGTACCAAACCCAGCATTCGTCGTGAATATCTCCGCGCTAGACTGGAGGTGGATGATGCGAATGTTTCTGTCATTACCACTTACCCCAGCCAAAGCTCTGGTATGTTACGATCCGCCAGTTGGGCTAATGGCTTTGCCATTGTCGATGCCAATCAAACGGTAGCGGCAGGCGATTTGCTTTCTTTTATTCCTTTCCAAGCATTAACTGGATCCCATTGATTATAGGAGTTGTTGTATGAGCGGTGAACTGGAAATAGAACGGAAATACCTCTTGCACGATCTTCCCCCCGACCTTGATACTAGCAACGGCAAGGACATTCAGCAGGGCTATTTGTGCTTGGAAGATGGCCGTCATGTGCGGGTGCGCACGAAAGGCAGTAAATTTTTTCTTACTGTAAAAGTTGGGGAAGGTATTGTACGTACAGAGTATGAAGCGGAGATTTCTAAAGAGCAGTTCGATGTATTCTGGCCTGCAACAGAGGGGCGTCGTTTAGAGAAAGTGCGCCACATCTACCCTTTAGAGCAGTATGAGATGGAAATAGATGTCTATGCGGGAGATCTGGCTCCTTTAGTTGTTGCCGAAGTGGAATTCCCCAGTATTAGCGCCAGTGATGAGTTTGTTCCGCCGGCCTTTGTTTCCGAAGAGGTTTCGGGAAACCCTTTGTTCAGTAATATCCGCTTAGCGCTGGAGGGTTTGAAAAATTTTGCGAAGTAAAGTCGGTGTTTAGCACTTTTTTTGATTCAGGAAAATCCGACTAAGTGCGATAAATGGTTTCAATTAAATGAAATCCAAATTTTGTTTTAATCGGCCCGTGAATGGTTAATAGTGGCTTTTTAAAAACCACCTGATCAAATGCTTTTAGCATCGTGCCTGGGCTAAATTCACCGAGGTCACCGCCTTTTTTAGCAGACGTACACAGTGAATGTTTTTTTGCCAAAGTGGCAAAGTCAGCCCCTTTTTTTAACTCTTGCTTCAGGTTGTCGGCCTGCTCTTTTGTTTTTACTAAGATATGACGTGCGCATGCCCGTGCCATTTTAATCGGCCCCATTTTATTTTAAGCGTTGTTTGCAAGCCCAAATAAGTGCTGATTTCTTTGGGCTTGTTTCACGTTATTTTGGATGAAGTCTAAAACTGCTCGCCCATCATAGCGGAACTTTCGGAGCTATCCATCCTTCGCCTTGATGTGATATTTATTGACCAAGGTATAAAGCGTGGGGCGTGTAACACCTAACAGTTTGGCTGCTTTCGCCATATTATGCTCAGTTTGCATGAGAGCGCGAGCGATAGCCTTTTTCTCGGCTTCCTCGCGCACATTTTTTAAGTTAATGGCTAGGCTGGCTTCGTTATCTTTATTGGGGGGGAGACCTAAATCATGAGCGGTTATTTTATTGCCCTCTGCCATGATGCTCGCTCGTTTTATTTTATTTTCCAGCTCTCGGATATTTCCTGGCCAATTGTAGCTCTCTATGGTTTGGATGGCTTCGTCTGTAAAACCAGTTAATGATCGACCTTGTTCTTGTGCAAACCGGTTTAGAAAGGCGCGTGAGAGGATGAGTGCGTCTCCATCTCGTTCTTTGAGTGCTGGCAGATTTAATACAATTTCACTCAGACGATAAAATAAATCCTCTCGGAATGAGCCTTCGGAAATCATTTCTTCGAGGTTGCGGTGTGTCGCACACACAATACGAACGTCGACGGGGATGTCTTTGTTGCTACCTAGCGGCTGTATCGTTCTCTCTTGTAAAAAGCGTAGCATTTTGGCTTGCAGCGATAGAGGCATGTCACCTATTTCGTCGAGGAATAGGGTGCCGCCGTTGGCGTGTTCTATTTTGCCTTTTTTGTTAGCGTTGGCTCCTGTAAACGCCCCTTTTTCATAGCCAAATAGCTCGCTCTCCAGTAAGTTCTCTGGTATTGCGGCACGATTTATGGGGGAGAAACTTTGTTCTTTTCGTTCGCTAAAACCATGTAATGCGCGGGCGATAAGCTCCTTCCCTGTGCCAGTGTCACCGAGTATGAGGGTGGTGGCATCAGTGTTGGCAACTCGCTCAACAGTGCGGCATAGCGTTAACATTTCTGAGGAGCTGGTGATAAGGCCTGCAATGGGCGACTGAATGCTAGATTTTTCTAATTCGCGGTTTTTTTCTTCTAGTTCATAAAGGCGGAATGCGCGATTCACCACAAATTTTAGAATATCCGCATCGATTGGTTTCTGGTAAAAATCATAGGCTCCAAGACCAATGGCCTTTACCGCGTTTTCCTTTTCTTCTCGCCCAGTAATGATGATGATTTTGGTTTTCGGCGAGATGGAGCTTATTTGATTGAGGATTTTAAAGCCTACGCTGGAACCACCTGGATCAGGAGGTAAGCCAAGATCAAGTGTGACAACTTGGGGTTCGCTACGGCGCAAGTGGGTGAGGGCATCCTTTTCGTTATCACAGAGCAAAATTTCCTCGTCATCAAAGCACCATTTAAGTTGGCTTTGTAAACCAGGATCATCCTCTATGATAAGTAGTCGTCGATTCGCAATTTTTTTATTCATTCCAAAACCCTAATTTTCGACCATTGGAAGTGTGAGAATAAATTCACTGCCTTCTCCCTGGCTACTCTTAACGCGGATGTTTCCACCCAGCTTATTAATATATTGTTGGCATTGATAAACACCAATCCCCATGCCGGAAACGCCTTTGGTGCTTTTGAACGGCTGGAATAATTCATGATCTATAAATGCTTGAGACATTCCTGACCCGGTATCGAGGAGTTTGATCACTGCTTCATGTTTTTCTATTGAAAGTTTAGCTTCAACTGTATCACTTGTCTCACAAGCTTCCTGTGCATTCTTTACTAGATGGCTGAGTACATTTAAGAGCTTTTCTTGGTTGGCCTGTATTTTTACGCTTTCATTTAGACGGCAGAATATGGGGTAAGGTTGTCTGTTTTGGTGATTTTCGATAAGTTGAAAAAGAAGGTCGTTCAGCTCTAAGGGAACGGTAGCATCTTCGACTTTGTTGTCTGCTTTTGTTTCGCTTAGTTGACTAAGTAAACGGGTCATTTTATCCACCGAGTGGTCGGTGGTTTTTATCATGTCATCAATAAATGCAGGGTTTGTTTTGTGTTTTTCGGCATTGCTAACCATCAGAGAAAGCTGGGAAACAAGCGTTTTTATATCATGAATGATGAATGCTGACATTTGATTGAACGCATCAAATTCACTGGCCTTGGCCAAAGCACTGGATGACTCCAGCTGGGAAAGTGCGCTTGCTGCTTGCCGCCCAGCCACTTTGATGATGTCGTGGTCTTCCCAGTTTAGCTTGGTGATGCTTCGTGACTTGTTGAGAATAATAAAACCATATAACGAGTCATGGAGCATTAAGGGCGTGATGAGCCATGCTTCCTTTCGTTCGTTCAGCCATTCTGGCACCTTTAAGTACCCGTATAGCTCTGCATCTTGTCGTAATTCATTGAGGTCTATCACCCACCGGGTTTTAATCAAAAACTTGACGAGTGCTTCAGACCTGGGCAAGTGGTTAACGGGGGGCCTGGAAGAGCCTATAGCCAATTGGAAATTGAAGTGGCCACTTTCATTGGCTGTCCATAGTTCTCCCCCCTGGCTATCAACAATTTTTGCTAGCGCATCAATAACGCGTTCCGGTAACGGTTTTTCCTTGTTTGTTCCGCTTAAAATATCTGTAATTCTCAGCCACTCTTTTCGATAATCATACTTGTAGCTAAATAGGTGCTGACTGAGAAATACCCTTAATCTGGCACGTAGTGAACCGGAAAATACCAGAATGAGGAGTGATAGTGCTCCGAGAGTCAGGAAGGTGACTTCCATTGCGCCTCCCCAAGTACCACCAAATGATCTGATGTAGTACGCGACAGCAGACATTAATATAAGGTACAGACCCGCACCAAGAAAAATTGTCGTGTGGAAGGTGAAGTCTTGAGAAAGGTGTAAGCTCATGGGGGAAGAACGATTACGCTGACATGAAATCAGTATGAGTGGGATAGCGAGGGCATTAACGAAACCCCTTGCATTCCAAAGTGAAACGTTAATGGTGTTATAGAGTAGGGCGTGGGAATACAGGAAAAAGTCATAGCCAATAATAAGGCCAAGAGCCAGGCACAGAAATTTTATTTGCCAGCGATTTTCCAGTTTCGTATTTCGGAGTACCTGTTCAATGAGGATAAGCCCTAAAATAGTGTAAGCGATTTGCCATAATAATTGGGTGCGGCTCGCGAACAAAAAAGAAACGTTGCTAAAATCAAAT
>JAESUE010000163.1 GCA_016763235.1 Pseudomonadales bacterium | reverse complement strand
GAATATGGCAAGCCTTCTTGGGGCATTTTTTTTGATTCGAGGGGAAACTTATCAAGAATACGTAGAATTTAGAAATACTTTATTCGCAGACATAAAGGAAGCCAGAGAAGCGGTAGAGAAAGAAATCAAGGAAGCGATAGAAAAGGAAACTAATGGCCGCTAGATAAAACATTATTATATTGCTGCCAATTTCCTCTGCCCCGTCATTATGCCGATAAGCTCATTAGCCGTTTAAGGAATAGAAATTCCAATGCCGTCGGCCGATGCCCATGTTAGTAGCATTGGCGATGTTTCACCTAAGGTAGTGAGAACGGCAAGCCATGAGGAGGTGCTATTTTATTGATTGAATTAGCGTTTCGCAGAGAGCCGGTCAAAAATTACCCATGCCTGTCCCAGAAGGGTTTGGTTGTAGCGCGCAAGTTTGTTATTACTCATGAAGGTGGACTCTCAATGATTTACGCTTAAGCAAGTGCCATTCGGATATGGCTTATTACTCTCCCCCCGCTTTGTCAAAGAAGAGGGCTTCAACAACAGCCTCACGCTTATCACTACGCACTAAAAACCACCGTCACCAAACGATAAACAAATCGTCACCGCCTAGAAATAATTCTACCCCAAGGTATTAGGCTTTTCATTAAATCCTATTTGGAACTTAATTATGAAAGGCACTCTTAAAGTCCTCGCTGCGGCTTCCATGTCGCTATTAGTACAAAGCTACGCCGTGTTCGCAGATGCGCCAGAATCTCAAGGAGATTTCGTCAAACTGGTTAAAAAAGCAGGTTACGCCCAACTTGGCCCCCGCCCTTTTTTCCTCGTCGAAGATATGGATGACAGCGCACTAAAAAATCAGCTGAAAGCCTGTTCGAATATGGCTTTCAAAAAGACCGACTTTTCCATTGCTCATCGTGGTGCTGGCTTACAATTCCCTGAACACACGAAAGAGTCTTATGTCGCCGCCGCTCAAATGGGCGCGGGAATTATTGAATGCGACGTTACCTTTACTAAAGACCGTGAACTGGTATGCCGTCATTCGCAATGTGATTTGCACACCACCACAAACATACTGGCCATGCCTGAGCTAGCGGAAAAATGCTCTGTACCACCCGATTACAATAGCGACACGCCCTTTGCAAAGGTGAAATGCTGCACCAGCGACATTACCCTAACAGAATTCAAAACACTCAAAGGGAAAATGGACGCAGGAGACCCCACAGCGAAAACTCTCAATGAGTATTTGTCGTCCACCCCCGATTGGCGTACCGACTTATATACCAGTCGCGGCACTGTTCTCAGTCACAAGGAAAGCATCCATCTTATTAAAAAGTTGGGGGCCAAATTCACGCCGGAATTAAAATCACCCAGCGTGGATATGCCTTATGAAGGAGACTACACCCAAGAACAATATGCCCAACAAATGATTAACGAATACAAAGAAGCCGGTATCAACCCGAAAAATGTTTTCGCCCAATCCTTTAGTCTGGAAGATGTGAAATACTGGATTACAAACGAAGCAGCATTCGGCAACCAGGCCGTATATCTTGATGGCCGGTATGACGACCTTAGCTTTGATCATACGGACCCTCAAACGTGGTCACCTAGCATGAACGAACTCGTTAGCGAAGGCGTAAAAATTATAGCCCCTCCGATGTGGATGCTTCTTGCTTTAGATGGAAACAATCAGCTTGTTCCATCCGATTACGCCAAGGCCGCTAAAGCTGCAGGGCTTAATATTATCACCTGGACACTGGAGCGCTCAGGCTTACTTAAAGATGGTGGCGGTTGGTACTATCAAACAACAACTCAGACCATTAATAATGATGGCGATATGCTGGAAGTACTTGACGTGCTTGCACAGGATGTCGGCATTCTAGGTATTTTCAGTGATTGGCCTGCAAGCGTCACTTATTACGCAAACTGCAAAGGACTTTAACAACCATTTCAGCGGGTCACGCCATTAAGGCCCGCTGAAATCTTAATTCCAATAATTCACCGCGAAAACTAAAAAATATTATTCTGAACAATTGAGAAAAACTGATTTGTGTTTATATTTTTATTTTTCCGATTTACTTTCGATACAAACACCCAAGGAATTCTTGTTTTCAGAAACACCTAGAATTAACACAACACCGATGGCTCAATAGATTTAGTAGTAAACGTTTATCATAGGCCTGAAGCGTCGATGCTTGGCATGGTAAAAATTCTCTACGAATTTTTAGGCGACCCTTACTGGCCTCGGGATAAAACAAAGGCACTCAAAAAATACCGCCACTTCCCTCGCTCCCATTCTGTTTATCTACGATATAACATCATCCAGATCGGGCTCGTTCAACAAGAGGATATGTCTCGGCTACCGCGCGACACATCCTTATTCATTATGATTTTAAACCGTTCTCGTTCGGACGTAATTGAATTTGAATACCCTGCAAAAACTCTTGAAGGATTTTGTCACTACATAATCGATAATGCTTATTGCCAGGCTTGCGGAAAACCGCACTTAATTCGTTCTTACTTAAATGGCAATCTACAAGTTGAAAAATATCTAAAATATTTTCTGTCTTTAAATTAAGCGCAATTCGCAGCTTCTGAAATACCATATTATTATTCAAATGATTTTCCGGCTTGGGTTGTTCTCCGGCACGTTTACCACGTTTCAGATTAATAAAACCATTGAGAAACAGCGCTAATTCATTGTCATTAAGCTTGATAAAAGCCTCATCATCTTCTTTTTTTAACCAAGTCGTAACTTGCTCTTCCCTTGCGTTGAAATCTGCCAAAGAGAAAATCTCAATCACGGCGCTGCCATTTAATTCAAATGTACTCAGTATAAGGTGAAAAATTTCATTATTGGTCAAAGTAGATCCTAGTCTTAGGTAAACCCAGCACAATCAAAACGATTACTGGGGAGATCAATATTACCAGAATTTTGGCCTCCTTCCCTATCAATTGCTCATAACGGCCCAATCAAAAAATACAGCCCTGCGCTCTGTGGAAATACAGGAGTATGAGCGAGTTAATTTCCGCAGCCGCACCTTGTGTACGCCCAGCATGAACTAATAGGGCAAAGGGCCTTAGTAGGAAGGTCCTTGGTAGGAATATCTCTGTCGAAAGCCATGTTGTTAGTGGGCGATAACGTCTAGTGAGTGGCCAGAGCTTAAGCGTGAGGCTTGGCTTAAAGAGCCGCTGCTTGGAACATCTGGGATGCCGGACGCACCAACAGCAGGCCCTTTAGGGGAAGCTGAGACCTGAACAAAATATCCTATGAGGCGTAGGCTAAAGGCAAGGCCTTTAGCCTACGCCAAAGCTTGCCCCGTGAAACGTATTGGGTACGAAGTGCTTTGGGCCCAAGACATCGAAACCAAGTGATCTAATAGCCACCGTCAATGATGCAGGAGGTAGAGCGAAACAGGAAGCCCAAGTCGAGTGAAAGCTCATGTACTTATTTGGGGAGATCGACTTAACAGGCGACTGTTGAAATAATCGGTGTGGCTGGCCCATGTTAAGCCCTTATATCCAGTAAAAACTGAATTTCAGTCTAAGGTGGTACACTTGATTTTAGAACATGAGGCCCTTAGCTTTTTTTCTTGTCTGCAGAAACACCTAGAATTAACGCAAGACCTATGGCTCAATAAAGCATTCAAATAATAATAGT
>JAESUE010000162.1 GCA_016763235.1 Pseudomonadales bacterium | reverse complement strand
GTTTTTTTGTAAATAAGTGATAAAAATACGCATAAATCATGCGAGCCATAATAAACATCGAAGCTCTCTCCAAGATGACAAAAAATAATCGGGCATTCTAACTGAATTATGCCTACTTGGTGAACTCTTCCGTTGACTCAGTACAGATAGCGCCCGAATGCAGATGAACCGCCCTACTATGCCCTACGATGCTTCTCTCCGGCATATTGCAAATATTCGACAGCCCGTTAGGTAAACGTAAACCCATCAAGTAGAATGAACGGCAAAACACCCCAATAAAAATAAGAAGTCCCTATGAATACCAATGCACCCACCTACAATAATACGCACCTGCTGCTCGCCAGCCTACTAACGGCAGGCCAATTGTTTGCAGTTGCAGCATTTTTCAACCAGGTTAATCCAACCTACGCTACCATCATCGCCCTGAATTCCATCCTCTTGCCACTCATTATGGCGTACAAAACCCCGAGGCGAATCAGTAACCTTATCCCTCTGTTTCACACCCTGTTTAAACTTGGATTTGCAGGTTTTCTCCTCGCAGGCCTTATTAGCGTGGCTGTACCGAGAGCCTATATTGATAACAATCCGATAATTTTAGAATTCTTATCCACGTTTGTTGCCGTATCAGCCACCTTGCCACCCTCCATTTTACCTTTCTCTTTTTCATTAATTGTGTTTGTGGTTCTCTTCAAAGCGGAAGAACAATAGGCTTCTTAACACCTAATCAGCGATAAAATCACTAACAGAGGTGCCTCCCCACCCTAAGATTAGTTGCCCTCATCATCCATAGCTTATATCCTTCTCGCCCTAATTCTTCTTTCTTCTCAATGCAGCCAATATGTCCAAGCGCACCGACAGTGATGATTATTTCAAGATTTTTCTCAATGACACACCATTGATGGATGTACGCGCACCGATAGAAGCAAATAAGGGAGCCTTTCCCTTCTCAAAGAACCGCCCCCTGCTGGATGACGACCAACGACACCAAATTGGTATCCGCTATAAAAAATCTGGTGAAGATTCAGCAATACAGCTCGGGCTGAAGCTGGCAACACCAGAGATACGAGCACAGCGTTATAGCGCATGGAAAGATTTTTGTGCTCAGTATCCTGATGGATACCTATATTGCTTTAGGGGAGGTTTGCGCTCTCGCACTACGCAGCAATGGTTGTTAGAACAAGGCATTGACTACCCACTGGTTCGTGGTGGCTACAAGGCAATGCGACGTTTCTTGCTGGATCAACTAGAGAAAAATCTCGCTGAGATCGATTTTATCAGCATTTCTGGGCCAACGGGTTCCGGTAAAACGCGCGTTCTCAAGAAAATTCGCCATCATGTAGATTTTGAAGGGCTGGCTCAACACCGAGGCTCAGCCTTTGGACGAAACCCCGCCGACACGCAACCCTCTAACATTGACTGGGAAAATGCCGTATCGATTGCGCTTTTAAAACATCAACATTACCACTCTGGTTCAAAATTATTTATTGAAGACGAAGGGCGTTTGATTGGCCGTGTTTGCATGCCCTCCAGCGTAGAATTAATATGCAAAACTGCCCCCTTAATAGTATTAGAGGAAAATCTTGAGAATCGCGTCACCATGACACGCGAAGATTATATTGATTTTCATTGGCTTGAGTATAAAAAACATTTTGATGGAGACGCCCAAGAGCAATTCAGCCAGTTTGTGCTCGGTGGATTAACCCGGATACAGAAACGGCTGGGTGGCGTACGCTACAAAGCCTTAAGTGATAGCTTCAGTGAGGCACTTACCCATTTTTTCTCTACCGAAAACAGCGAGGGTTTTACTGATGGCATCCGGCTCCTGCTTAGTGAATACTACGACCCCATGTACACCTACCAGTTCTCAAAGCGTGATGGGAACATTGTATTTCGTGGAAATCGAGAAGAAGTTGTCGCTTGGGCGAATAAGGATTAAATATGATAACTATTCAGCTCATGCCAAAAGGAGAATAATTTGCACTAACCTTCCCATCGCCTGAGAGCGAAAAAATCCAGGAGGCACTGCTATTAACCGTGCCTCACACCTTGCTGCCGGACACTCCGGCTTGTTTAACCCTTTTGAACGGTTAAGGCATAAAATGAAAACTATTCTTTTAAAGAAAGAACGTCTTTCTTGTTGTTTATTATTGTGCGTATTATTTATTGCGCCCCTGTCAGTATCAGCACAAACATTTACCTTTACGGCCATTCCAGACCAGGATGAAACCCAACTACAACAACGTTTTAATAAAATTGCCCGCTATCTTAAAACGCAACTTGGTGTAGAAGTACGCTACATCCCAGTGAAAAGTTACAGCGCCGCAGTCACCGCATTCCGGAATAATCAAGTTCAGTTAGCGTGGTTTGGTGGTTTATCTGGCGTACAAGCTCGTCGCTTTGTTAGTAATAGCGACGCGATTGCTCAAGGTTATGAAGACCAGTTTTTCAAAACGTTTTTTATCGCTAACCATCACACTGGCCTTACAAATTCCAAACTCCTACCTGCCTCACTGAGCAAGTTCACCTTCACCTTTGGATCTAAAGGTTCAACATCAGGCCGCCTGATGCCTGAATTTTATCTGCGTGAACACTATGGCGTAGCACCCAATAAGATTTTCAAACGTGTTGGTTTCAGTGGCGACCACAGTCGCACCATCGCGCTAGTGCAGTCAGGTGCGTACGACTTAGGTGCGGTTAATTACAAGGTATGGGAAAAGGAAGTTGCCGCAGGAAAAGTTGATCCTGAGAAAGTAGCGGTCATCTGGCAAACGCCCACTTACCCCGACTACCAGTGGACCCTTCGTGGTGATGTAGACAAAAACTGGGGAAAAGGTTTTTCTGAAAAAATACGTACCGCTTTAATAACAATGGATGACCCAGAGTTATTATCAAGCTTCCCTCGCAGTCGATTTATTCCTGCAAAATCGAGTGACTACCAAGCAATTCTTGACGTGGCAAAATCCATTGGCTTGATTGATTAAACCTTATGTTTAAACTACAAAACCAAAGCCTGGGTTACGGTAATAAATTAGTACTAAAAGATATTGATTTAGAAATAAAACCTGGCGAGGTAATTGCGCTAGTAGGTGAAAGTGGCTGTGGTAAATCCACGCTTCTTTCACGGCTACGTGAGCTTCAAGCAAACAATGTCGCGTGGTGCCCTCAGCAAATGGGTTTGGTTCCGGTACTTTCTGTATTCCATAACATTTATGCTGGCACACTGGACTGCCATTCCTTTTTTTATAATCTACGCAACTTAGTACGGCCTAAGCGCCAGGAATTAGCCAAGGTAGAAGAAATTGCGCTACAGCTAGGCTTACAAGATGTATTAAGAATATCCGTTGATCAACTCAGCGGCGGCCAGCAACAGCGTGTAAATATTGCCCGAGCAATGATACAAGACCGTCCCATATTTTTAGGCGATGAGCCGGTTTCTGCGCTAGATGGATTTCAAGGCCCGAGTATTATTCGCAGCATTACCGAAAAATACTCCACTTGCATTTTCGCGCTACAAGATCTTGAGCTTGCACTAAACGAATGCCAACGAATTATCGGTATTGCCAACGGTAATATTATTTTTGATGCGCAAATAGACGAACTCAGCGAAATGCAGTTATCAAGCATCTATAAGCACCATCCAATTCGCACTCACCACCGCAGCTAAGAATGCAAAACCTCAAGAAAAAAACACCATTTCAAACCAGCGCCAAACCAATGTGGCAGAGCGGCCTGCTGCTACTTCTTAGCACAATCGTCTGCTTACCATTTCTTGATATTGAACTCGCCAATACCGACCCCTGGAATGAACTAAGCCGCATGGGCATGGGCTTATTACATGTAAACTTTTCAATTAATGGCCTTGGCAACGCCCTACTCCAAACCGTAGCCTTTGCATTGCAAGCCGTAGCCATCTCTTCTTTACTGGGTTTTATTTTCACTTTCATTTATCACTGGCCTGGTGTGCGCCACGTAATGACATTTCTACGTTCTATTCACGAGCTATTTTGGGCACTAATTCTACTGCAAATATTCGGCCTTTCTCCGCTTACAGGCGTATTAGCAATCGCTATTCCCTACAGCGCAACCTTTGCACGTGTTTTTGCTGAAATTTTACAGGAAACGCCTAAACATTCATTTCGACAAATTAATGGCAATAATTCCAGCCGCTTTATTTATTCGACCTTGGCACTTGCCTGGCCACGGATAAGCACTTACCTTCGCTATCGCCTTGAGTGTGCTTTACGGGCCAGCGTGGTATTGGGTTTTATTGGATTACCCACTTTAGGTTATCAACTGGAAAGCTTTCTAAAGCTCGGGCATTACAGTGAGAGCGTCGCACTGATTCTGGTATTTGTAACACTGGTTTTATCAATGAAATGGTGGACTAAACGCTACATCTTAGGCCCGCTACTTTTAGCATCATTGATTTATTACCCTCCCACCTTATTTCCAGGAACCCATTGGCAACCGCAATTATTAATGCAGTTTTTAGGCGATATTCTACCCCCACCCTTCCAACATGCGATGCCAGAAAATACGGGTATATTATTTACAGCCGATACATGGCATAAACTCTGGCTTTGGTTTATTCCCCTTTGGGAGACTCAAATATTATCAGGGGCCGCTTATACCCTCATCTTAGGACAACTTGCCCTAGCGCTCTCTGCAGGCCTATCACTATTGTTATTCCCCTTAATCTGCAAACATACCAACGAACACCGCTGGCTGCGCAATGGGAGCAACTTCTTTCTAGTCGTATTACGTTGCTTACCGGAAATCCTACTCGCTTTTATCGGGCTTATTTTTTTAGGGCCATCACTATTGCCCGGCGTGTTAGCCATAGGTTTACACAACGGTGCGCTACTGGCCCACTTAATAGGACGCTATAGCAATGAATTTACCCTACGTAGCGACTGCCACCTTGGCCCCAGTGTTTATTTTTATGAAGTGTTGCCCAGGGTTTACCCTCAATTTCTCACCTACACGCTTTACCGTGGTGAAACAATATTACGTGAAACCGCTATTCTCGGTATCCTCGGCATTCCCACTTTGGGGTTTTTTATCGATTCTGCCTTTGAGGAATTTCACTTTGATCGGGCCATTTTGTTGATTCTAGCATCGGTAATTATTAATATATTTGCTGAAATGGCGGCGACAGGTTTACGCGAACATCTGCATGTAAAGCAACACCAACGAGCATATATAGCCGAGGATTAAGCTCTGTAAAATCTACCGGGAAACTTTTAATCTCAGTATTAGAACAGCTGAAAGATGATGAACCTTTTAAATACTGGAATAAGTTGCTATGGAAGTGAGCGACAATGAAGCAGCAGAAATGCTACAAATCGACAGCCTCATTTATTAATTGGAAAATATATAATTGACGTAGAAATCAGTGAACACTGACAGTTTAGCGAGAAGAGAAAGCACCAAACCCAACCTATTTACGCTGGATTTGGTGCTTAAAATTTCAATCAAAAATAAAGTGTTGCGGACTAATCCATTAATTCTTGCAACAAGTTATTAATTCGACTTACATAGGCACCAGGGTCATCCAACTGCTGACCTTGAGCCAAGGCCGCCTGATCGAAAAGAATACTACTTAAAGTTTTAAACCTGTCTTCGTCCTGCTCCTTGTCAATGCGTTCTACCAGTGCATGGCTGGAATTAATCTCTAAAACAGGCTTGCTGTCAGGCATCGCTTGTCCAGCTGCTTCCATAATTTGCCGCATTTGTGCCCCCATATCCATATCAGAAAGCACCAAACATGCAGGTGAATCCGTTAAGCGATGGGTAATACGAACTTCCTCTACTTTATCGGACAACACGTCTTTCAGGCGTTCTACCAAGCCTTCAGATTCCTTCTCCAGCGCTTCTTGGGCTTTTTTATCTTCTTCGGTGTCTAGATCACCAAGGTCGAGCTCACCTTTGCCTACATCATGAAACTTCTTCTCTTCATATTCTGTCAAATGGCTCATAGACCACTCATCAACACGGTCGCTCAACAGCAATACTTCTATGCCCTTCTTGCGGAAAATTTCTAAATGAGGGCTGTTTTTTGCGCCTGCATAGGTTTCAGCGGTGACATAATAAATCTTATCTTGCCCCTCTTGCATGCGACCAATGTAGTCATCAAGGCTGATGTTTTGCTCTTCTGATTCACTGTGGGTTGAGGAATAACGAAGGAGCTTGGCTATCTTTTCACGATTCCCAATGTCTTCACCAAGACCCTCTTTTATTACCTGACCAAACTGTGCCCAAAACTCTTGGTATTGCTCGGCTTCATTTTTTGCCATTTTAGTGAGCATGTCGAGAACACGCTTCGTAATTGCGCCACGCATAGATTCAACCGCTTTATCGTTTTGCAGAATTTCTCGAGAAACGTTGAGCGATAAATCATTGGAATCGACAATACCTTTTACAAAACGCAGATAAAGTGGCAGAAAATTTTCTGCTTCATCCATAATAAATACACGCTGAACATAAAGTTTCAGCCCTCGCCCACCTTCACGATGGTAGAGATCAAAGGGTGCGCGTTTTGGAAGAAATAATAAGCTGGTGTATTCAAGTTTCCCCTCTACACGATTATGGCTCCAGCTTGCTGGCTCTTCAAAATCATGGGAAATATGCTTGTAAAATTCTTTGTACTCTTCATCTTCAATATCGCTTCTAGAGCGCGTCCATAACGCTGTCGCCTTATTAACCACTTCATCTTCTGGCTCAGGTTGCGCTTCCTCGCCTTCTGCAGGATGAGCTTCTTTTTCCATAACGATGGGAACACTGATATGGTCAGAATATTTCTGAATGATATTGCGTAAACGCCACCCGTCAGCATATTCATTCTCATCGGCCTTAAGGTGCATGATAATGGTTGTACCGCGTTCTTCTTTAGTAATATTTTCTACGGTAAAGTCACCTGCTGCATCAGATTCCCAATGTACGCCTTGATCTGCCGAAGCACCCGCTCGACGACTCAATACTTCCACTTTATCTGCAACGATAAAAGCAGAGTAAAAGCCCATACCAAATTGGCCGATCAGATTACTGTCTTTCTTTTCATCGCCGCTTAATTTTTCAAGAAAGTCACCCGTACCTGATTTAGCAATAGTGCCTAAATTACTGATAGCTTCTTCGCGAGACATGCCGATGCCATTATCTGAAATGGTGACGGTATTCGCTTCTTTATCAAACTTCAGGCGAATTTGAAGCTCACTATCATTTTCCATCATGGATTCATTATGAAGCGCCTCATACCGTAACTTATCGATCGCATCGGAAGAGTTCGAGATAAGTTCACGCAGGAATATTTCCTTATTGCTATATAAGGAATGGATAACAAGATGCAGAAGTTGTTTAACTTCTGTTTGGAATCCTAAGGTTTCTTTTTCGGCGACCGCTGTCATAATTCTACTCTCTTGGTTGGGGCTTTAGTTATAATACTGTTTGAACATGGAAATGGGGGGAATAAGCAGGAAAATATCGAATGATCATGCCGACACTTGATCTAGGCTTAAGGATCTCCAACCCACGCTCACTGACTAACCAAACAGGTGGGGTCTTATCCACGATTTTCAAGAGGTTCATACCAATTTTCGTAAATTTTACGGGATAGTGTTTAAGCGCTTTGCTACATCAGAAGTAAGCAGGGTATTCTCGGATGCGAGGTTACCTATTCGTATAAGGCACTGAGCGCTGGAGTAAGGGATTAGACGCACCAGCACCCCCCTCTCAGCCAACAGTTCGTATAATCCCACCCCCTGTGCAAGACTCAAGCGCCAGCTTGAAAAAAGCCCTTGGTGGGCACATAAAAACCCTTGGTAACGTTGCAGAAGTGGGTCAAATAAATGCAGTGTATTGTCGTTATCTTCAACAATTCTCCTCCGTTCCTCCTCATGCCAGCGAGTATCGGACAAGGCCTCAATAGAGATTTGTTGGGCAATGCCATTAATACACCATGGCCCCAATCTTTCCTCTAGATCATTTAAGAGTTCTTGTTTTGCACAGGCAAAGCCGATACGAATACCGGCCAAACCAAAAAACTTACCAACAGATCTTAAAATAAGAAGGTTACTAGGTAGCGCCTGCTCCCCATTCAAAATACTTTGCTCGGGATGAATCTCCACAAAAGCTTCATCGATTATTAACATTCCACCACGAGCCTGCAGGGTTTTCGCCCATGAAATAATGGTATTCACGGGGATCATCAAACCGGTCGGATTGTTAGGGTTTATGATAAGC